>CACKVQ010000003.1 GCA_902603705.1 Puniceicoccaceae bacterium | reverse complement strand
GAAAAAGCGAAGTCTGACATAATAGAGCAGCTAGTTTCTGAAAAAAAAGGTAAAGCCTCCATCAACTACAAGCTGCGAGACTGGCTCTTCTCCCGTCAGCGCTATTGGGGTGAACCTTTCCCGGTAGTATGGGTTACTAAAAGCGATTACGCCAAAGTCGACAACGTGTTTAAATCTGTTAAGAGCCCTGTCTCTTGTATGATCGATGGCGAGAATCGATACGCTATCGTAATAAGTGAAGATGAGCTACCCCTAGAGCTTCCCGTGATTGAAAGTTACACACCATCACCTGATGGCCAAAGTCCTCTTTCGAAATCTGATAATTGGCTACAAGTTTACATTAATCCGAAGACTGGTGAGTGCTCTGATAAAGCACACGATAAATGGATACCTGGTATCCGTGAGACAAACACCATGCCACAGTGGGCTGGCTCCTGCTGGTACTATCTTCGCTATATTGACCCCAATAATAACCAATCATTAATTGACCCCGAAAAGGAAAAATATTGGGGCAGTCCTGACCTCTATATTGGCGGTGCCGAACATGCAGTACTTCACCTTCTATACGCACGATTCTGGCACCATGTCCTTTACGACTTAGGCGTAGTGAGCGAGCCAGAGCCCTTTAAAAAACTCTTTCACCAAGGTATAATACTGGGTGAGGATGGGGAGAAAATGTCTAAGAGTCGAGGTAATGTAGTTAACCCTGAAGCTATCATAAAAGACTACGGAGCAGACGCACTTCGACTGTATCTGATGTTTCTCGGTCCCTTGGAAGCGATGAAACCTTGGAACACTAAGGGAATAGAAGGAATAGCTAGATTTTTACGTAAATCCTGGCGCCTTGTTGTTAACAAAGAGGGTAATTTGCAAAGTAACATAAGTCAGGAATCTTCACTTTCAACCGAAACCGAACGCGTCCTACACGCGACTATGAAGAAGGTCAGCGAAGATTATACTAGCTTAAGCTTTAATACTGCTATCTCTCAATTAATGGTCTGTGCCAACACATTATCAAAAGAAAAAGCCCTACCCAAAAGAGCTATAGAAAGCTTTGTCCAGTTACTCGCACCTCTGGCGCCGCACTTATGTGAAGAGCTTTGGGAGCGCCTTGATAATAAAGCTAGTATTGTCGAGTCTGGTTGGCCGCAATTTGATGCCGCTAAGCTAGTCGAAGAGAGCGTGAAGATAATTTTTCAAGTAAATGGTAAGTATCGCGGAGATGCTCAAGTACCAGCGGATATTACAAGAGAAGATGTTCTTTCTATTGCCAAAAAAAATGAACGCGTGCGAAGCTTCGTAGATGGAAAATTGATTAAAAAAGAGATCTACGTGCCTGGCAAAATCGTAAATATTGTCGCTGTATAATATGTGCGTAATACTGGATAGTTCCTTTTTTTGTCACTTTTTTAGACTAACATTATTTATCTTACACTTATTCACTATTTTAGTGTTTCTAAGCAAATCAGCACTCCATGCAGAGACTATGATAAGTGGGAGTGCTATTATCACAAGTAGCAGCGGTGAGGTGGAACTAAGCAATCACGAAGGAAAGTACGTGAAAGGCAAACTACATACTGTCCTAGTGCCAGATGGTTTGAACTTTCGAACAGGAGCCAAAAGTAGACTATTCATGACTCTATCTAACGGTGTTGCGATCGGACTCGATAGTGAAACATTCCTCCAATGCACAGAGTACAAGCAATTACCCTTTGATCTGGAAGAACAGAGCCATAGGATTGAGGCTTCGGTCTCTAGATTATACTTGAAATACGAAAAGGGCTTACTTGCGATAGCGGGCAATTATCTTTCGCCATTATCTGAGATTAAAATTATTGTACCAGATGGCGAATTACGGCTATATAAAGGCAGTTGCCTAGTCAAGAGAGTTGCCACCGAACTCCAAATTACTGCCATCGAAGGCACACTAACTTATTACCACGCAGGAAATAATAATCGCAAATATATTACAGCGCCAGAGAGTCTTCGCATAATATCAGCTAAAGAGACTGCAATCGTAAATCTGCCTGCTAATTCGCTCGACTCAAAATTACTATCGCTATCTAAGGCTACCCACAATGCGAGCCGACGTGTCCAGTTTAAGCCTAATAAAAAAAGTGGTCTAGCGCCAGAGCCTGTTTTAATTGTCAGGCCAGAATATTTCGAGCAAACTACTGTTCGCCCATACAAATTTAAAAATTGATATGTCCCATGCCGAACTCAAAATCAGCTTTCTTACCCAGTGATTTCGAAAAAAGACCTATCGGTTTAATCGCTGGCAAAGGGCTCTATCCAATACTCATGGCTGAGCGTATTCGTGCAAATGGAGTACCACTTCGAATCATTTCTTTCTTAGATGAAACAGATCAAAGCCTAATCGAAAGCGCCTCGAAGGAGGAACATATTCAAATCAAAGTCGGGCAGCTAGGAAAATTACTAAAGTCCCTTAAAAAGTTAAACTGCCGCTATGCTGTAATGGCTGGGCAGATTACGCCTAAGCGGCTTTTTCAAGGGCTACAGCCCGACCTAAAGGCATTAGCAATTTTAAAAAACTTAGAAATTAAAAATGCTGAAACAATTTTTGGGGCTATTGCCAGTGAAATAGAAGCGCTCGATATCCATGTACTCGATGCTAGAAGCTTTTTGGATGATCAACTTGCACATGATAGCCTAATGACAAAAAATAAACCGTTTGCTAATAAAATTTTTGTTAATCACGGAATTCGCATAGCTCAAGGCATCACAGAATTAGACATAGGTCAGAGTGCCGTTGTACGAAAAGGTACTGTATTGGCTGTGGAAGCATTCGAGGGCACTGATTCTATGCTAAAGAGAGCTGCAACATTTAAGACTGATGACCTTATTCTAGTAAAAACTGTCAAACGAGATCAGGACTATCGCTTCGATGTACCTGTTTTTGGTGAGCAAACATTAAACGTAATGAATGACTGTAATATTCGTACTGCTGCTCTTGAAGTAAATCGTGTTATTATGCTAGATAAAGATTCGCTTATAAAAAAGGCAAACACACTCGGTATCGAATTACTTGGATTTAGTAGTCTTCAGAGCCCTAAATAACGCGATATCCGGAATATCGATCAAAACTTGAGAGAGTAAACGCAAAATTATTATTCCAAGTACCTGTAGAACAGCTTTTAGTAAAACTAAAATTGAAGCGCTAGAAGAAGTATAATAAAATAAACTTACAGTAGTGGCCATGATTACCAAAACGACGGCCAGCCATGCGAGATAATTTACTATTAAACGAAGGTCCGCATATGCTGACTGATCGCGAACAGTAAGCCTAAGCAAACCCAACTCGGATAAGTTTGAAGGAGTATGGGTACCACGTTTGGAAATCTTTTTTTTTATATTTCTACTCTTTCTGCTACTGTTATCAATGCCACTAACCCGTTTACGAGATGTAAGATAAGCTGCATAAGCCTGATTCCACTGTTGTACGCTTAATTTTCGCGAACTAGGGTCCATCTTCTCACGAGATAATTTAAAATCCTCAAAAGTATCCATGATAACTTATTCTACATACAAATCGAAATGCCCAAATAGTGCCTCACCCTTAACTTGGATTTGTGCAAATAAGCGGTACCAGCCAGGATTTGGAACATTAAAAAGAAATGTGAGTTCGGAATCTTCTAGCCCCACTCCACCTAAACCTGCAGTTCGACTAGTAATTACGTCATCGACTGGATGCATGTGAGCAAAACCCTTAGCTTCTGCGTCAAAAGCTACCATGTGACCCTTTGATCCCATCACTGTTTCCAATATAATAGAGGAACCATCCTCATTGCGGACATTTAAATCTAAGCTGTAATCCCGACCAGTCTTAAACACTTCTGGAGCACCCACTAATTCAAAATGCACACCACTTATAATACTCTGGAACGAGCGCTTGAATTTAGCATTTTTTGGCTTTCCGGCTACTTCAAACTCGGACAGCGCAATTGCTTGTCGACGACTGCGAAGTGGCACAATTTCAGTAAATACACGATAATTACCCGCTTTATTTGGGGTAAAGGCAAATCGATAAATGCCATCTAATCCACCTGATTTAGGATGCACATGATGATAATCTTCGAGCGATGGATCAATCAGCATAATGTGCATCTTTTCCGTGTGTGTCACAGCTAATTCATGTGCTGCGATCGACATACCACCAGAGGTCTCCAAGTGCAAATCTACCTGTACTTCGTCCCCAGCGTGGGGCGTACTTACAGTGCGTAAATCAGCGATAACTGGATAACTTAATCGAGTGAGGTCTAAGAATCCAGCGTGATTAGTGGCGCAAAGTTCAATCTCACCATCAGCATTGACGATCTCTACATAATGTAGAAATCCGCACTGGGCATCCGGCAGCGCCCTTAGTAAAAAATAAGCGCCAATAAAAATTAAGCTTAAGGCTATAATTGAGGCTTTTGTCGACCGAATGAGTCTTGAATTAGATAATTCGAACATTTACTCTATACACTGTGAAATACAAAGACAGGCGCAAGCAGGAATCCGCTTTCACAGGCTAAAGTAACACATTATAATTTTCGACTAACTTCAAGGAACTCTTCGATTGTCCAAGTAGTGCCTTCTTTACGGTAGGCGACACGGCCATTACGGTCGACTAAAAGTGTGGCCATAGTATGGTTAATCGTACCGTCCTCTTCCATAGTCAGAATGCCAAACTGGCGGAGCAAGTCATCGACTACTGACGAATCACCAGTTAGTAAGTGGAAGTTTTCAGGCTCCATGGAATAACCTTCGGCATATTGCCTGAGTATACCTGGAGAATCGAACTTAGGGTCGAAACTGATAGTAACAAATTGTAAGTCATTTAAACCAGCATCTCGAATAGTATCTTGCAGAACAGACATACGTTTGCTAGATGCGGGGCACATTTTAGGTACCGTGCAACGAGTAAAAATGAAATTTAAAATAAAGGGCTTACCCTGCAACTGGCGAATCTGAAGAAATTCACCATTTTGATTAATCATCGCAAAATTTGGAATGTACTCTCCATGCTTCACATACTTTCGACGACTCATCGTAGCGGTTTCCTGTCGCAGTTGCCTGTTAACATCTCTTGCAGCTTTAGCGCCGATACCATCTAAGGGGAAAATTTGTTCTAAGTGCCATTTATTACCGTAATAAACTGCGTTAGCACGTATAGTTCGGTCTTTATAGCCGATTGCTAGGTCACCTGTTCCTACACGGAAAAATTGCGTAGTACTCTCAGCCAATTTTTCCGCACTGCTAGCAATAACATTAACTTCAAATGAACGTTCGCCTGGAATAACATCAAGCACGCGACCTTTTATTTGCGCAGCGTCTGCAACGAAAGCAAAAAACCAGATTAGAGAACATGTAAAAAATAAGTGCATAAATTAATGAGAATCTATCGTTAGCGGAGAAAGCTCTGAAAAGAGCCGCGCGCGCAAAAAAGAAAGTTACTTGAAGAAACGTTGCATTTTAACCACTGACTCAACGAGGCGATCGACGTCCTCAAAGTTATTGTAGAAAGCAAATGAGGCACGTGCTGTGGCAGGCACGCCAAGGCGCTTAAGTAGTGGCTGAGTGCAGTGGTGCCCTGCCCTTACAGCCACTCCGTCTGCATCAAGAAATGTCCCGATGTCGTGCGGATGGATCTCATCAATCACGAAGGAAAGAATGGAAGCTTTGTCAACCGAGGTGCCAATGATGCGCAGACCCTCAATCGTAGAGAGCTTTGCGGTGGCATCCTTGAGTAGGGCATTTTCATGAGCTAGGGCGCCTGTACGGTCAATCTCATTAACATAGTCGATTGCCGCAGAAAGGCCAATAACCCCTTCAATGTTCGGGGTACCAGCTTCTAACTTACCAGGAATATTTTTGTAAGTGGTGCCCTCAAAGTCTACCCGCTCGATCATATCTCCCCCACTCTGATAAGGAGGGAATTTTTCTAGCCATTCTCGCTTGCCCCAGAGTACACCTATGCCGGTGGGACCAAAGAGCTTGTGACCAGAAAATACTAAAAAGTCACAGTCTAGTTTAGAAATATTTACTGGCATGTGAGGTACAGACTGGCATGCATCGAGTAAAACAGGAACCCCGAGCTTGTGCGCTTGCTCAATAATCTCTTCTACTGAGTTTATCGTACCCAGCGTGTTGGAAACATGTACGATGCTAACAATTTTAGTCTTATTAGAGAGCATGATCGAGTATGCCTGAAGGTCTAATTCTCCATTATCGAGGACGGGCACTACTTTGAGAACTGCACCTGTCTTTTCAGCCGCAATTTGCCATGGCACAATATTAGCGTGATGCTCCATGTGAGTAATGAGTATTTCATCACCCTCGCTTAGCACAGTTTCTACAAAACCATGAGCTACGAGATTAATACCTTCAGTTGCCCCGCGCACAAAGATAACTTCATCTTGATCAGGAGCTCCTAAAAAATTAGCAGTTTTGGCGCGGGCAGCTTCGTATGCATCGGTGGCTCGTTCGCTAAGATAGTGTACGCCGCGATGAATATTGGAATTCTCTGAGCTATAATAGTGTTCAATAGCTTCGATAACCGATGTAGGCTTTTGAGACGTGGCGCCGTTATCCAAATACGTAAGTGGCTTGCCCCTAATCTCAGTAGAAAGTATAGGAAAATCAGCGCGCACTCGAGCAAAATCAAATGTAGAAGATGTCGTCACTATTGTAATAATCGCGTAATACTCCAGAATCTCAACCGAAAAGGTAAGTATAATACTAAATGTGATAATCAGGAACTTTCTTATCGTTATTAGCGCTCCTATTTATTATTTATATTAATGAAGTTTAAAATATTCTTTTTATTGAATAGAAGTTTTTTAATAATATTTTATGATAATTAAAAAAATACTTCAATTATCCTTATTAATTCCATTTTTGCTGCTAGCCTCTCTTTACGGCCATGGTCCAGCAATATACAATTATGGTGGAGATTCAAGCAGTGTGGCTTCAGAATTAGCAAGTGGTGTAAGTACTATAATTTCTGCAACTAACTACTTTGCTGCCCTAAAAGAAGATGGTTCAGTCGTTACTTGGGGCGACAGTGATTGGAGAAGAGATTCAAGTGGAGTAGCTACAGAATTATCTAGTGGTGTTATTGAAATTTTCTCGAACGGAGGCGCATTCGCCGCCCTCAAGGAAGATGATTCTGTCGTTACTTGGGGAGGAGTCTCACCCTATTATCAACAATTAAATTAAATACTCGAACATCACGAGGCTACTTATCGTGACCGCTCGACGAAGCCAGCCTTACGATAAACTTTACCCAGCAATTTGTAGGCTCGTTTTTGAGCAGCCTCTGCGCCCGATCGGAGCACGCCTTCTAAGTAGGACTTATCATCGATTAACTCTTTGTACTTCGTCTGCACAGGTTCAAGTACCGAAATCACAGCATCAGCGACTTCCTTTTTTAAAGTTCCGTAACCCTCTCCCTTTAGTGACCCTTCAATGTCGGCCACAGCGCGTCCACTCATCGAGGAGTAAATCTGGAGCAAATTAGAGACGCCTGGCTTTTCTTCACTCGCTACGATTTCACTGCCCGAGTCCGTCACCGAACTCATAATCTTTTTCTTCAAGACAGATAGCTCGTCGAGAATATAAAGAGTCGAGCTTTGATTCTCGTCGCTCTTAGACATCTTGCGCCCAGGATCTTGTAGAGCCATGATACGAGCCCCCTGCTTTGGAATGAACGCTTTCGGAATCGTGAAAGTATCTGAATAGGTGTGATTGAAACGCTGCGCGAGGTCGCGGCACAATTCTAAGTGCTGGCGCTGGTCGTTACCCACAGGTACGTGGTCGGCATTGTAGAGCAAAATATCTGCCGCCATGAGTACGGGATACATAAGCAGCCCAGAATTCACAGAAGCTCCCGCACGGGCCCCGTCGTGGGTAAATTTAAGGTCGTTACCCTCCCCGACATTAAAGCCGAGCTTAGCAGCTTTTTCTTTAAACTGGGTCATACGCTGCAATTCACCAATCGGTGTGATGCAGCTCAGTAGCCAAGCTAACTCAGTGTGACCGGTGACGTGCGACTGTACAAAAATATTAGAACGCTCTGGATCGAGCCCACAAGCAATGTATTGAGCAACGCAAGAAAGTGTATTTTTACGCAGCTCAGCGGGCGAGTATTTCACCGTGATCGCGTGCATATCGACGATACCAAAATAGCAATCGTGATCATCGAGCATAGTCGCCCAATTCTTGACCGCACCTAAGTAGTTGCCGATAGTCAAATGACCAGTCGGTTGGGCACAAGTTAGGATGACTGGCTTTGCATCGGTCATGTTATGAGATTGACAGAATCTGTGACCGAATTGTCAACGTTAGTTCTCGCGTATAAAAGCTATAATTTAGCAAACAAGAGGTAAAATAAGAGACCGAATAGGAATATTTATTTTTAATTAAATAGGCTTACGCGCTTGCTTTAAATGCCTAGATATAGCCTCGGGAATGCCATCGAAAGACCCGTTTGAGAAGAAAACGAACAATTCTTTGTGTTCTGAGTCCAAGTGATCAATTAAATGCATTTTTAGCGCAGAATTAGTATCAAAAGCTTGAGCACTCACTTCTTTTGCCTGCAAAACAGAAGCTAATAAATGTGTGTCGAGGCGGTCTTCTCTACGCCTATGTTCAGCTCTGTACACAGCTCCGAAATATACACTATCAGCCTTATTGAAGGCCGATGAAAATGCCTCCTGAAAATGCGAACTTGAGGCAGTATTAGTGCGAGGCTCAAAGCATACAATCATTCTACGATCAGGATAGCTAGCACGCAACGCTTCGATTGCTGCTGCAACCGCAGTGGGATGATGAGCAAAATCTTCGAGCACTACCGAATTATCGTCTTTGTACAACACATCCTGCCGGCGGCGCACCCCACGAAATGTCTCCAGAGAGGACAGCCCAAATTCAAGTGGGCTAGCGCACTTACTAACTAGTGCCGCAGAAAGGGAAGCCATAGCTGCATTGCGCGCATTAAAAAGACCATGCATGGGCCAATTGACGTGCGCCCAAGTTTTCCCCTCCCAAATCAGTTCAAAACTTGAACCCGAGGGAGCATCTTTGAAATTTTTTATTTTTAAATCATTTTCTTCACCAACACCAACTCGGATGACTTGACTCCAAGGAATTGGTAACAATGCAGCGACATTAACATCATCTCCGTTTACTAAAATATAGCCTGATGCAGGAACGATACGTAAGAAGTGCTCAAAGCTGCGCTGAACATCTGCTAGGTCACGAAAAATGTCTGCATGATCGAATTCGAGGTTATTAACTACCGCGACTTGCGGCCTGTAATGAATAAATTTACTTCGTTTATCAAAGAAGGCGCTGTCATATTCGTCCCCCTCGATAACAAAAGGTTTCCCCTTCCCTAGCGCCGAACCACTTAGTAAGTCATTAGGTATACCGCCAATGAGCCAGCCTGGATCCGATCCTGCCTCTTTGAGTAAATAAGCAGTAAGAGTCGATGTCGTAGTCTTACCATGAGTCCCTGCGACGACAATCGGACACCTATCAGGGAGAACTATGTCGTGAAATAGCGCAGGTAGGGAAACAAAAGGAATTAGAGATTGGTCGAGAAGCCATTCAACTTCCGGGTTACCCCGACTTATAGAATTTCCCACTACTACTTTATCCGGATTAAGCGCGGCTAATCGATCGCAATCAAAGCCATCCAAAATCTCGATGCCCGCTCTTATTAGTACATTCGACATTGGGGGATAAACGGCACAATCACAGCCAAACACTTCATGACCCAGTTCTTTCAGAAGCAGTGCGGCATTGCCCATTGCCGTACCACAAATACCCATGAAATAAATACGCATCTAAGAGGGGATTTCCTCGAAATCTGACATAGGAGTGACTACAAGAGACTTGTCGATACGCTTGGCAAATCCGGTCAATACCTTACCAGGGCCACACTCATAAAATTGGCTTATTGCATTATCACATGCCATATTCCTTAGGCACTCCTCAAAACGCACAGAGGAGACTACTTGATTAATAAGTGCTACTTTAATCGCATGCGGTTCGCTTACTTTAGAGCCAGTTACATTAGTATAAACAGAGATCTCAGGTCTTTTAAAATCGAATTCTTTAATAAACTCAGAGAAGGACTCACGCGCAGAATCCATTAAGCGACTGTGGTAGGCTCCTGCCACATTAAGAGGCTTGCAAAGTTTAAAGCGCCCCTTAGATGCATCTACCGCCTCAATGATTTTACCATTATCACCAGAAACGACGATCTGCCCTGGGCAATTAAGATTGGCGATTTCGATGCCGAATTCATCGCAAAATATTTGTACTTCCTCCTGGCTTCCTCCAATAACAGCAGCCATACCGCCTTTGGTAGTATCACAAGCCAATTGCATAAGACGACCGCGTTCAGCAACTAAACGTAATCCTGTAGAAAAATCATATACTCCTGCGGCAGCTAGGGCTGTTAGCTCACCTAAGCTTAATCCGCACGCAGCCTTAAGATCACTTAAATGGCCACGCTCTTTTAAAATGCTGTAGATCGCGAAGCCCTGCACATACAAGGCAGGCTGACAGACTTTTGTTTCAGTCAAAGTTTCGACTTCACCTTCAAAACAGAGCTTCTTAAGATCCCAACCTAGCACCTCATTGGCTTCATCGAATATTGCTCGAGCTATGTCCGAGTTTTCATAAAGTGAAAGCCCCATACCAACGCTCTGAGCACCCTGTCCGGAAAAAAGTAGTCCTGTAGCCATAAAATATTAGTTAAATTAAAATTATTACATCATTAATTGCCGTACTTCCTTAGAGAATCAACTAGAAAGCAAGTAGCCATACTTTTCGATCTTTTAGTTGGCAATTATCTTAGATCTGATAAAGAATACATAATGCATTCCATTGACCTAGACGCACATTGGAGCGAGATCCGACTACGAGCAGATAAAATCGTGGCACGAGAACCTGCTTTACAAGCCCTAATAAATGAAACTGTACTGGATCGTCAAGATTTCGCCGAGTGCCTTACCTACAGACTAGTTCGAAAACTTGTAAAGGACTCGGAATCTATCGAGGTGATACACGAAACTTTTATTGGTGTATTCTCACAGAATAGAGAAATCCTAGAACATATCGCTGCTGATATGGTGGCATTTCGCGAGCGTGATCCTGCCTGCCAGGACGTGCTTACTCCCCTGCTGTACTTCAAAGGTTTACAGTCGCTTGTCTGCTATAGAGTAGCGCATCACCTATGGGATGAGGGGCGAACAGAGTTCGCAC
The DNA here is from genome assembly GCA_902603705.1 of Puniceicoccaceae bacterium. Lineage (GTDB taxonomy): Bacteria > Verrucomicrobiota > Verrucomicrobiia > Opitutales > Coraliomargaritaceae > Thalassobacterium. Next base: position 66,560 of record CACKVQ010000003.1, on the reverse strand, counting down.
TTTACTTACAAAGCCTAATTTCTGAAACGTTCGCGGTAGACATCCATCCCGCAGCTAAGATAGGTAGCGGAATTTTGCTCGATCATGCGACTGGATTTGTAGCAGGTGAGACTACAGTGATTGAAAGCAACGTGTCTATTCTTCACGAAGTTACTTTAGGGGGCACTGGTAAAGAGCGCGGCAACCGACATCCAAAAGTGCGTTCTGGAGTTCTATTAGGCGCCGGTGCTAAAATACTCGGGAATGTAGAAATTGGAGAGGGAGCTAAAGTTGGCGCGGGTAGTGTCGTGCTCAAAGACGTGCCACCCCACACTAGTGTTGCTGGAGTACCAGCACAAATCATAGGGAAAGCAAGTGAAGTGTCTCCTGCTCTTGGTATGTGCCATCACATATACTAAAATAATTATGACTTAAAATCAGTTTCCGAACATACGTATACTTTTGGATCTCGATTAAGAATTGTATTAATTTTCGATACCATTAATCCAAGGTGACATCTTTAATTCATATCGCTACTACCAGCATGCAAGATAGCCATGGACTCTGGGCTTTATGCTTCGCTCTCGGATCTGGTTGCTTCCTTACAGTCTTCTCCCGCAGGTTACACCTACCTACTATTGTTCTTCTTTTACTTGGTGGCTTTACCTTAGGGCCGATGGGAATAGGAGTGATTGACCCAGAAACACTTGGTGAATTTCTGCCTATAATTGTTTCGCTGGCAGTAGGTTTGATCCTATTTGAAGGAGCGCTAACACTCGATCTGAAAGAATTTAAGCAAACTTCAACAGTAATTAAGCGCTTATTAACAGTGGGCGTCCTAATCACTTGGCTTGGTTCGGCATTTACGGCCTATTTGGTATTTGAGACCACACCTTCATTCGCACTTTTGATGGGCAGTTTGATTATTGTCACAGGTCCAACTGTAATCTTACCCCTATTACGCAGAATTCGAGTACAACAAAACCTTGCAAGGATCCTTCATTGGGAAGGTGTATTGATAGATACTATTGGTGTATTTATAGCGATTCTTTGCTTCGAATGGGTAGTAGAAGGCGGAGGGTCAGTCGCTCTACCCAATTTCATAATTCGTATTATAAGCGGCATTATTATAGGGGTAATCGGTGGCTTTATTATTTATTGGATGATGCGAAAGGACTGGGTACCTAATAACATTGTTAATGCTTTTGCATTGGCTAGTGCCGTACTAATATTTGGAGCAACTGAGTTAATCAAACCAGAGGCAGGACTACTCTCAGTCACTATTGCAGGCTTAATTGTTGGCATAAAAAAACCCCGTCAATTACGCGAAATTAAGGCTTTTAAAGCAGAGATAGTCGACCTGCTGATCGGCATGCTTTTTATATTGCTAGTAGCAAGACTAGAAATTGAGCAGTTCATTACATTCTTCGAAATGGGTGGTGGATGGGTACTTTTCTCAGTAATTTTACTTATTCGCCCAATAAGCGTTGTGGTTTCGGCTTGGGGAACTTCGCTAAATTTTAAGGAAAAAGCCTTCCTTAGCTGGGTCGCACCTCGTGGCGTTGTCGCAGCATCGATGGCTTCTCTATTTGCCATAAGCCTCAGCTCACAAGAAACACCTGCAGGTGACCCAGCTTTGCTCGAATCTTTTGTCTATTCTATAATTAGTGCGACTGTTTTGATCCAAGGACTCTCTGCTGGAATTTTCGCAAATTTTCTTGGTTTACAACGACCTGCTCCCAACGATTGGATAATTATCGGAGCACACCACTTCGGTCGAGAACTAGCTCGCAAGCTACTTCGAGAAGACGAGCAAAATGTAATTCTTCTAGACACAAATACTCGTAATATCGCTTTAGCCCAAAGGGAAGGCATACCCGCGATACACCATGACGGAATGGAGGCAGAAGAGCTTTATGAGAACGAACAGGCTTTGTGCGGTGCTGGCTACGTACTAGCACTCACAGATAACGTAGAGCTAAATCAAATTTTAATGCAGCGTTGGGCAGAAGAATTAGACAGCGAAAAAGTATTTGGATGGATCCCAATAAACAACTCCAAGCAAGAGCACCAACTGAAGGGTCAGTCAGTTTTTGGTGACCTATCCCGTCCCTCTGTCATCGGCAGTGAATTACTACAAAGAGAAAGTAGCTTTGAAACGGTTATTTGGGAAGAAGGAAAAAGTCTAGCATCTGGCGATTGGCACCCGCTCTTCATTCGGCGAGGGAAGTCATTCAAAGCAATACCTAGGGACTCAAGTTTAAAAGATATGGTAAAACCTCTCGACGAAGTCATATGCTTGCGCCGCTATGAGGGATTTCTCATGCGCGCTATGCACAGGGGCGATATCCTTGAGGTCGATTGCGAGAGTACACAGAGCCTCTACGAGCAACTAGCGGAGATAGAAATGGAGCACGTACCCAGTATCTTAGAGGAACAAGTTGTAAATGAGTTAAACGAGCAAAGCCGCCTCTTCCCTGCTCATCTCGGTCATGGGATTGCTATTGCGCACGTTTATTGTCAGAACCTCGACCACCGTATTTGCTTCGTAGCTCATTTAAAAAATGGCCTATTAACTCGAGGACTGGAGGATGCTATAGACTTAGTATTTTTCATTATTAGCCCTAAGGGTGATAGTGATGGACATCTTGCCACATTAGCAGAAATTGCGAAAAATTGCAGGAGCCCACTAGTGCGCGAGCAAATTAAGAATGCCAAATCTGTAGACGATATAATCATAGCCATTAGTGTGTAAATTCTAATAAGCATATCAACTTGATCAGGATAAAAAAATTCATATTATTTAAACTATGATAACAAAACATTTAAATTCGTGTGCCCTATTATGTGCGGCACTTTACTTTACCATTGGATGCTCTAGCTATGATCCAGGCATAAAGACTAGAGAAGGAGCAGCCTTAGGAGCAGCTGCTGGTGCTGTTTTAGGCGCTGTCATTGGTCACCAATCGGATGAATCTGGTGATGGTGCCGCAGTAGGTGCTGGCGCAGGAGCGATCATCGGAGGTATATTAGGAAGTGCTCAAGACAAGCGCGAGCTCGAGGAGCGCGCGGACCAGGCACGAATCAGACAAGAACGACTAGCTCAAAAAGCGGCAATCCTTGAGGCCGAAACAGAACGCGATATCGCTCGAGGGTTCAGTGTAACTGACCAAGAAGTTCTCGAGGCTGAACAACGTGCTCAGGCTGCAAGAAATGAACTGCTCAATGTGCAAAAGCAACGTGCTGAGGCGATAGAGCGACAGCGCAGGATAGTAGCGGCTGAAGCCGAAACGAAAGCAGCAAAAGCCAAAGTAAGTGAGTTAATGACCTACTAATAAGCCCTACCAGACTTGTTTTCGTAGTAATTAATATAAGCACGGTTGAGCGTCATATAACCACCAGGGGTAGGATATTCTCCCGTAAAGTACCAGTCCCCATTGTGTTTGGGAATGGCTGAGCGCATCTTATCAACGGTCAGAAAAACAACTTCCAGATCACCTTTCCAAGGGACATTTTTCGGGTAAACAAGTTCAGCGATCTTAGCGGATATTTGCTCAAGAGTAAAGCGATCGTACAAACGCTTCACGTGGTTTTTCATATCACTAGGTTGCAGCCCTGCTTGTTCAACACAATCTTGGTAGACATCTAATAATAGATCTTCGCAACCATCTTCTTTAATTAACTCAATCGTAGCCTTAAAAGCGATAAACTTCCCTAGCTCTGACATGTCAATACCGTAGCAGTCGGGATAACGAATCTGAGGCGCTGTAGAGGCAATCACAATTTTCCTCGGGTTCGTGCGGCTAAGAATTTTGAGGATCGACTCCTTCAATGTAGTTCCGCGTACGATGGAGTCATCTATACAAACAAGACAGTCTTTTTCTGAGACGACACCATATGTTATATCGTATACATGTGATACATGTTTAGCACGATCCTCTTCTTGAGAAATAAATGTACGTAGCTTTACATCCTTATGAGCAATTTTTTCGACACGCGGCCAGCCATCCATAATGAGCTCATCAATTAATTCAGCATTAATGGAGCCGTCTTTTTGTGCCTCTAGCAGGCGATCGCGAACTTCTTCCCTCCGATGTAGTCGCATTGATTCTAGGAGCCCATAATATGCCATCTCGGCAGTGTTCGGAACAAAACTGAAGACACTCTCAGCAAAGTTGTTATCAATTGCTTGCACTAATTGCTCGAGCAAAGCAGCACCTAGTGCCTTACGTTCTGAATAAATATCGGCATCGTTACCACGCGAAAAATAAATACGCTCAAATGAGCAAGGAGTAATATTTCTCGGCTCTGTGTACCGCTCGCAATAGATGGAACCATTACTCTTTACGACCGTGGCAGTGCCAGGCTCGAGCTCGTGAACGTTTTCAATCGGCTCATCGAATATTGTCATAAGAGCAACGCGCTCGGAGGCAAAGGCAATGACCTCCTCGTTGTGAAAATAGAAGCAGGGACGTATACCTTGAGGATCACGCATTACAAAAGAGTCACCGTTACCGATGAGCCCTGCTATGGCGTACCCACCGTCCCAATTTGCTGCCGATTTTTTCAAAATACGAACTGGGTCTAGTTCTTTACTGATAATACCAGGTATCTTTTTGCCATCGATATTCTGATCGCGCATTTTATGGTAGATCGCGTCGTGTGCTTCGTCCAGATGGAAACCAATTTCTTCGAGTACAGCTTGGGTATCAGTGCCAAATATTGGGTGCTGACCACGATTAATCAGGCCATTATTGAGTTCCTTCTCATTGGTTATATTAAAATTACCTGCTAACATAAGATTCTTAGTTGGCCAATTCGACTGCCTCACGTAAGGATGACAACTGCTAGAGGAACAAACACCGGAAGTCCCGTATCGAAGGTGTCCGAGTAATATCTCACCACCAAACTCGAATTGATTTTTCACCGTCTGAGGGAACTCAGGATGGATAATTCCATCATCTATCATCTTCTGGTAAGTTTTTAATTGGCCATTGAATATACGAGAAAGGGAGTTCGAGTCTGTGGAGCGCTGCCGAGCCATATAAGGTTCACCAGGTTTCGCATCAAGCTTTACACACCCAATACCAGCGCCATCTTGACCACGATTGTGCTGCTTTTCCATCAGTAGGAAAAGCTTGTTAAAGCCGTATAAAGGCGTGTTGTATTTCTCTTGGTAATAAGATAGGGGCTTCAGGAGGCGTATCGATGCAATGCCGCATTCATGCTTCAGTATATCACTCATATAATGAAAAGATCAGCTCAATAATAATAAAGAGAAACTAACACCATCTCTTTCAATTAAGTAAGCACGCAACAGACAAGCAATAATTACATCCCATTAGTTATTTTCCATAGAATAGCCCATCACTGATAGGCTATGATTCATAATGTGTTCTCTGCCTGCAGGTTCTACATACGCGGGTATTTTTTGAACATTAGACTACTCTGAAAGATTAAAAAATGGCATAAACTACATAATCTTGCTATTATGTGCGTTTCATCATCCGTTTAAATATCAAAGTCATCGACACAGCGTTACGTACTATTTTCTCTATTGAGATTGATTTTACTAATCTATGGGTAGGCTAAGACACCCTTCGTTATTTAATGATACCACTAAGTCCCAAAAATGAATCTGACTGATTTAAACCGCTATGGAGAAATTGGTGCCAATTGTACCTTTGTACAACTGGGCGCGTTCAATATCCTGATTGATTCTGGCCTCCACCCTAAGATGATGGGTTATGACGCCCTACCCGACTTCGAAGCGATCGAAAATATCGAACTAGATCTTATTGTACTCACACACTGCCACCTAGATCACTTAGGATCACTACCCGTAGTTACTGCTTATAACCCAAGGACTCCTGTGGTCACGACAGCGCCAAACGTAACTTTAGTACCTCGCATGCTGAGAAATTCAATCAATGTCATGAAGCGCCAGCGCGAAGAGCACGGCGTCTCAGAGTATCCACTCTTTTTACACCGTGATGTGGCTCAATTAAATAATCAGCTTGTTATTCAGCGTTTCGAACGGGGTGAAATCTATAATAAAGGCAACGATCAAATCGAAGTTATTCTACACCGTGCCGGCCACGTCGCAGGCGCAGCAACTATTGAACTAATCTATAAGCATAGGCGAATTGTCTTCTCAGGTGACGTACTATTCGATGACCAGCGGACCTTACCCGGTGCGAGTTTACCAAAGGGACCTGTTGATACGCTTATTTTAGAGACCACTCGAGGAGCGAAGGGACGAGAATTGGGCCAGAATAGAGCAACCGAAGTAGATCGTCTTGTGAGCCAAATAAGTACAGTTCTAGATCGGGGTGGTAGTTGTCTCATCCCTGTATTTGCCCTTGGGCGAATGCAGGAGTTATTCAAAATCATTTACGAGTCCCGCAACCGCTGCCGAATACCTAAGGCACCAGTTTACGCGGCTGGTCTGGGCATGGCGATATGCGGGCATTTTGATAAAATACGTCAGCAAACCCAACTCATCGACTTCGATATTAAGATGCTCGAAAAGATGGATGTGAGGTCTGTGGATCTAAATACGCGCCCAGGTCGTGATCTAACACGAAAGGGCATCTACATTGTGAGCAGTGGAATGATGATAGAGCACACCCCTTCTTATAAACTGGCAGCATCCTTGCTTCCTCATACTAAAAATGGTATTTGCTTCGTCGGCTACTGTGATCCCGATACTCCTGGTGGACAGCTATTATCAAATCGAAATGAGGAAAACTTCTTTTTTGATGCGCTAGATTATGCAGCTCCGATCCAAGCTAGTATAGATCAATTCGACCTCAGCGGCCACGCCGACCGTGATCAACTACTCGAATATGCTACGCAAACTGAAGCTCGTTCGATTGTATTAACACATGGAGACCAAGATGCCCGAAAGTGGTTTTCGCAGGAGTTAACTGCAAGACTACCACAGGCAAAAATTCTCGATCCTGATCCCTTGATTACATACCATCTATAGACGCTCATTAAGGCATATAATTATTATAAAATACCTTTTTCCAAAAGAGCCCTATAATGGCACACCTGCAGGGACTTGAACCCCGAACCTCCTGATTCGTAGTCAGGCGCTCTATCCAATTGAGCTACAGGTGCATTTTGGAATTCGGGATCAAGACAAAGCATACGCCCTAGATCAAGCAGAAGTTTTAAAAAAATAGCCTATGCAGCTAAATAAAGTATATAAACTTTACTTATAGAAGCTTCATAGAGAAAAGCCTACAGATACTGATAAGCAATTCTTAACTGAAGTATCGTTAGAAAAATACTAAAAACTTACAGCTTTGGGAATGTACGATGGTATATCTACAAGGTGTACGTCTTTACGCTTCACTTTTTTCAAACGTGAGCGTCGACGAAGCATGCGGTCTAGCTTACTTACTAGCTCATCAATGGATTTGTAAAGATCATCGGTGGCAGCAGAAGCAAAGTGGTCGTTTCCTCTCACAACAAGTTGCCCTTTTGCTATAAATTCTTTTTGGTGCGTAGATTGATGAGGATCATATTCGAGCTCTACACGCATTCGAATGATACGATCCTCATGTTCGTATAATTTTTCAACCTTCTCATAAACCATATTTTTTATAGAATCAGTTAATTCCATATTCGAACCAGAAATGATAACGTCATGTTGCTTCATACTTATTACTCTTTTTATTATTGGTTACTATTAATGGTACTGAGTAGTCTCACCGCTTATACCTGACTAAGCAAAAAAAATGCCAATATCGAAGACATATACAAGGCACTTGGAGTACTTTAGCCGCTTCTCCGTAGTTATTATAACGGGCGGATCCTCTGGAATTGGCTGCTCAATTATAAAAGCAATATTAAGTATAAATCCTGATTTGATGCTGTGCAACCTTTCTCGCACTAGACCAGAAATATTTTTAGGAAAAAACGGCATTCATTACCCTGTGGATTTGTGTGATGCAAAGGCACTAGGCGAGACGGTAAAAGCAATAAAAAAAAGAATATACGAAGCGCCAAAAGGAGAAATATTACTCATAAATAATAGCGGATTTGGAGATTACGGAAAATTTTCCGAATTAGAATCATATAAACAGTTGTCAATGATAGACTTGAATATAAGAGCCGTAGTCGATTTGACTGCTCGCCTGCTCCCAAAGATGCTAGATACGGGGGGTACGATTGTCAACGTTGCGTCTATAGCAGCCTTCCAGCCCACTCCCTTTTTGGCAACCTACGGCGCTACTAAGGCTTTCGTGCGAAATTGGTCACTAGCCATTAGCGAAGACCTACGTGGAACTAAAGTCCGTGCATTAGTTGTATGTCCAGGGCCAACACGCTCAAACTTCTTTAAAGCCGCTGGCTTCAAAGATCCACCGATGCGTAAAGGAGGAGCTTTATCACCGGATATGACTTGCGACGAAGTCGCCGAACAAACTCTTAGCGCTGTAGCTCAAAATCGTACCCTAATAGTCAACGGTTGGAAAAATAGCTGTATTGTTTTCTTCTGCAGTAAAATGCCCCTTGTAGTCATAAACCGAATAGGTGCCTTTATTCTCAGAAAGATGCGCCTCGAGCAGCATAAAAAATAAATTTATTTTTTATGCTTAGTTAATCTATAAGAAAATGACTCTTATTAGAAGTATTTCATTTTGTACTCGCCATGACTGATCCTTATGGCGAAGAAGCCCCCCTTGTAGATACAAGTGATTTTCCTAAATGGATCGTACAGGAGGACAACGATCTAATTATAATAAACAAGCCTGGGTGGCTTGTCTGCCACCCTTCAAAAAATGGCCCTTTGTCGAGCCTTGTCGGTGTAGTACGCGAGCATACAGGCTTAGAAAAACTTCATCTTGTCTCCCGACTGGACCGCGAAACTAGCGGTCTTATCATCTTTGCCAAGCGACCCTCTGTCGCGCGCAAATTTCAGATGGCGATCCAGAACAGAATCGTAAGAAAAACCTACATTGCACTACTAGAGGGAAAACTATTAGAACCCGTTCTAATTGACTTGCCCATTGCTAAGCGTCGAGGCGGACCAGTGATAGTTAAATCAGAAGTCAGAGATGACCGAACTGCGCAAAATGCCAGGACTAGTTTCATTCCACTGATCACAAAAAATGGCTACACCCTTTGCTGTGTTAGTCCAGAGACTGGGCGCAAGCATCAGATTCGTGTGCACGCCGAACACATTGAACACCACATCGTCGGGGACAAGATTTACGGGCCTGATGAGATGCTCTACATAGAGTTTATCAAGCAGGGTTGGACACCACGCTTGGAAGCAGCCTTACCGATCAAGCGCCAAGCACTGCATTGCTACTGCTACGAATTCGAATTTCCAAAAGGCGCGATCTGCTACACTGCCCCTCTGAAAAAAGATATGCTTAATTTTTGCCAAATATATATGGAATTGAATCACGAGTCTATTGCGGCTGTCCTTAATGATATATAAACTCAAGCTAAAGAACCAAAAAAGGCCAGAAATAGACCTCCGAGAAGGAGTGCTTAATTGCACCATTTTGATAACAAGGAGATTAGTTAAATTTAAGAGGAGTTACTACTAATATGCTATTAACAAAACATATATCACCAAAAACTTTAGAATATGAATCGTCTTTAATCTGTAGAAATGGTCGCTTATTTTCTAATGCCCAATGTGCATATGTATTTTTTAGAAATGCTAATCCTAATTTAGGTATTTCATTAATCTCTAAACCGTATTGTTTGCCCCAAGTATTAAAATAAAATTTATCATCAGAAAAACCAAGCAAACTGGTCGCATGAAGTGCTGTGCTTTTAAATTTACCACCTGATTTCTCGTACCATTCGGTTGATAATATTACTGCATTAGATCCGAATGAGTGAAGCTTCATTTGATCTAAATCTGGCGAAAAGATAATATCATAGTAAAAAGAATATCCCTTAACATATTTAGTAAAATATTCCTCTAAAGCATTAACAAGATCCATAAAAGAAGAACCGCCTCCGCTAGAATTAGTGTAATTTACTAGGGATCTCTGGATTTTCTTAACATTCTGCTCGTAGTTACCTCCTCGGTGAAACTCAGGGTAGTGACTGCTCCACCAGACTATGAAACTCATCATGGAAGCGGGTGAGCAACTACTGCTGCCTCCTTTAAAGTCACTTTGATCAAAAGTAGGAATTTTAGCCCTATCAAATTCACGACTTTTTAAATTCTCTGCTTTTAACAAATTTACCAAGTAAAGCTTATCTTCTTTAGATAAATTCTTTAGCTTAACCTTATGTACTAAACCGTCATTATAGCTTCTAATCTTCGCTTCTTCAGACGAAAAACTTATAAGCTCACCCGAGAAGCTTCTGCCCTGTGTGTTCGTCCAAGATTTTGAAAGGACAACTAAAGGGAAAATTGCTATTAGCACACCCAATCTAACCACTAAAGATAGATTGTATCGGAGATTCATTTATTACGAAAAGATTAGAATAAGAAAAATAAGGACCAAGGGTTAGTCGCCAATTTCAGTGACCCTTGTCCTGAAGAAAGCCTTATTACCTCCGATTGAAGAACTATGGACAGGTGTCCAAGACTGAAGGTCATCGGAGGCTTCTACTACAATTTCGTGCGTTCCTGCACCTACTGTAGAGGAAGGAAGTGAGATAATATTAACATTTTTGTATTCTACTTCGGAGGCTTTTGAAAGCCTGTATGAAAGAGATGCAATTGGCGAATAATTTGATGTTTTAGTAATAAAGACTTTCATTGGCCCAGCAAGTGTCCTTACAGCATTGTTAGTATACGCTAAATCTTCCCTCCACAAAATATTTCCCTCAATATTATTATATAAATTATTTCCATGGAGATTTGTTAAAAGAAGGCTGTTATCGGTTTCATAAAAAACACCAAGAATCATTGCACTATTACCTCCGCTGACTGTTGAATAGCTAGTTAATATATCTAATATATCTCCTTCTTCTAGTACTATAAAGTTATCATAGTTACTATTTAAAGATAGGATTCCATATTCAACAGCTGAGACTGATGTGCAAAGAACTGAGAAAGAAACAACAAGGGATAGGAAGTATTTCATAGGAATAATAAATTAAAATCTGGAAGTCATAATAACTACCAAATTAGGCCCCTGAGCAAATTTATTTTTCTGAGGGAAGCTGATGTATATTTATTATAAAACAACTCAGCTAAGCTAACCCCACCCCCCCCCTAAAAGTTTGCCTAATTCTTTGCCTAATATCGTTGATTTTAGGCCGTTTTTACTAAAATCAATGTAACCGTGCCACTCGGGCACATACAGTCGTATAAACTCAAACAAAAGCACCAATAAAGGCACATAAATAGCTCTAATTAGCTTTAATATTGACGCACCTATCTACCAATACATTTTCCGATACTTCCTTTAGGGGGCATTAGCTCAGTTGGTAGAGCGCTTGCATGGCATGCAAGAGGTCAGCGGTTCGACCCCGCTATGCTCCACCACCCTATTTATGGGGTCGGCCGCTTCTACATCTGCTAGAATGCATGCCATAAAGTATTATCACATATATGGTTACCTATTAATCGTTTACCTTTTGGTACGATTATATGTGGTTAATTTGAATGAACATGCCATTGTGGCATGTGTATAGAATCCAAGTAAAACGGCCTAAAATCAACGAAATTAGGCAAAGAATTAGGCAAACTTTTAACAAGGGGGGCGGAGGTTAGCTTAGCTGAGTTGTTTTATATTATATATACATCAGCTTCCCTCAGAAAAATAAATTTGCTCAGGGGTCTAATTTGGTAGTTATTATGACTTCCAGATTTTAATCTCTTATACTTATGAAATACTTCCTATCCCTTAGTGTCTCTGTCTCAGTTCTATGCATATCACTTTCAGCGGTTGAATATGGAAGATTAACAACCACTCCATCACAGCTAGAGTCAGAATCAGTTGACTTAGCGGAAGGTGACATTTTTGAGGTAATTCACTATAGTGGTGGGGGCTTAAATCATATCATTGACGAAACAACGGGCGCTTCCTTTACCTATGATTACCACGACTTGGATTTGAGTGCACAAGACTATGGTTTTAGAAACATTAATAGCGAACGAATTATTGTCGGCCCTGGGCGTATTTTCCTTGTACACCCTGCAGTGAATGTAGGCTTTAATTATTACTGTAGTTACAAGCTGACTCGCAAGTCAGAGATTGATACTAAGAGCGTAGCTATCTTATCTATTCCATCTGAGTCAGTTAGCAGCGGCAACTTAAGTCTAGTACTTGAAGGGTCCGACGACTTGGAAAGCTGGGATTTGATACACACTTCGCAACTTAGCGGCTCCACACAGGCTTTCTTTCGTACAGCTATTAAAACAATAGCTGAGTAAAATATCCATGAAGACTATTTTAATAACAATTGCAGCGTTGCTTCACTTCAGCCCATTAATTGCCGTTGAGTATGGAAGCCTCCGTACATATCCTGCAGGTACTAATTCGGAAATAATTACACTCAATGATGGCGACATAATGTATGTTTTGTCGCAAAATACAGATGCGATGATGAATCGGAGCGATTACAATGGATTATGGGGCTTGATAGTAGTCTATGACCCAGGCACGACGAAAGCATATACCAGAAATACTATAATAAATAATGGTTCAGAGACGGGCAGGCATATTGTAGGTCCAGCCACAGTTCAACTAAGATATGAGCCCAGGACTAGTTCGTCTCTGTGGTATGTTAACTACAAGCTTACCAGAGCCTCTGAAGTAGAATACAAGCAAGCAAACATAGTTTCTCTACCCTCTGAGACCGTCGGACAAGGCACGCACGAGATTGTAGTAGAAGCCTCCGACGACCTTCAGTCATGGACTCCTGTCCATAGTTCCTCAATAGGAGGTAATAAGGCTTTCTTCAGGACAAGGGTCACTGAAATAGGTAATTAGCACTTGGACTTATGGCTGTTCGCAGGCGATAAATGTACCCTAATTGCTCCCCCTAAATAGGGGCTGAGAATACAATTAGGTGCTACTGAATTAATTTGTTACTAAGTACCCAAAATTGTTACTGAGTACCCAAAAAAGTTCATTTTTTTTTGAAAAATCGTGTCCTAGCATTGACACCTATGTTTCTTCTTTGTATACCTTAAGGTAACCCAGTCCTAATAAGACTATTGGCTAACTTTAGGTTAATTTATTTTTTTATAAAAAAATAAAAAATATACCTTAAATTGAAAACCATAAGACTAGGTAACCTTAAGGTATACAAAGAGCTTAAATGTAGATTTAGTCAAACATACTGCTACTATAGTTTTAATTATATATTAAATGAGATTTGATTTAATATAATGCTTACTCCTTCATCCAAAATATTCTTATTTTGCTCACCACTTATCCTCATAGGTTTTGTATTTTTTGTGTGTTTAGTAAGGACCGCAGACTTAATAATACAAGATGATGACTTTTGGTCTGTTAAGAATTTATGGATTAGTTTTTCTTCTTTAATATTTGGTATAATACCGTTAATAATATAGTTCTGTAGTAGTTATACTAAGGGTAAAAATACTTACGGTCCTGACAAAGAAGCAGGATTTAATTACTAGTGATTCTCCTTATTTTTCATGGGCAAAAATACTATATCTCCCTTTCAGGTAACAATTAATGCTATAGTTATTATTTTAGCTATTTTAACTGCCTTCGCTTTCATAAGTGAATTCACTTATGATGAATATACGGATAATGTTTTACCTGAAGACATACTAAGACTAGATGAAGAAATAGAGGAATTTCTCTTAGAAATAGAACCTAATTTTCAGAGCTTAGTTGAGAACCCCGATAACTCATTTCAACATCAATTAGTCTATCTAGAAGGTATTAAATCACCAATAAGCGATGAAAGTAACTATAAGCAAAGTATCAAAAGTATTGTTTACATTACTACAGAGGATGAGGAATACATAGGGTTCGGAAGTGGTTCCATTATATCTTCAGATGGTTTGATTATCACTAACTCTCATGTAATTGAAGGAAGTTACAAGGTAGTAGTCACAACTTATGACGGAAAACATTACGAAGTAGAAAGTGTTCCAGCTTACGATGACCAACTAGATATCGCTTTCCTAAAGATAAATGCTGAGGATCTTGATCCTCTGCCAATAGGTAACTCTGAGGAAATTTCAGTGGGACAAAAAACTCTCGTTATAGGGCATGCTGAAGGATTTCTAAATACTCTTTCAATAGGAAATGTATCTGCTGTTCGTAATTATGACTCAACTGAAGAAGGTGAAAATATTCAGATTACTAATCCCATTTCTTCAGGTAACAGCGGAGGAGCACTATTGAATAATAAAGGAGAATTAATCGGAGTCCCCACTTGGTCGCTTGAGTACGAAGACAACATATTCCAAGTTCAGAATATAAATTTTGCTGTATCAATTAACAACGCTATTAAGCTTTTAAATAATTCTCAAAGTGAGTAGTTACTAGCTACATATGGGAAAACCGAACAGCTTCGCTATTTTTAATTAATCCTAAATAGTGCGAGCGAATAATAGCAGGTGAATTACCCGCCCAAGTGGCTGTCCTATGTATATCACCCGTCTGACGCACCCTGTAGCTGATAGCTGTGTGCCTAAAAATAACTAGGGCTACTTTTTATTAGATTTAAAAGTACCGAATCTTTATTCAGCCATCTTGAAGCGGAAGAACTTGGTATCCGAACTAGGATCAACAGGAACTTGTAAGTTTGTAGTACCTCCACTAGTCCAGATTTCTAGGTCATCGCTTTGCTCTACTTCCATTGATAAGGTCGCTTGCCCGTCTTCTACTTCAATAATAGTTGAGCCAACCCGAAGGTCTGCCATTCCTTGCCTGCTAATATTTATTAGATTGCTGTAATCCACTGCAGGATCAAATCCTGAATTTACTACTAATGCATCTTCCAGACCATCTCCAGATGTATCTGCTAAATTTGGATCTGCACCATATACTTCTTCTAGATAATCATTTAAACCGTCTGAATCTGTGTCCGCTAAATTAGGGTTAGTCCCATTAGTAACTTCAGTTCCATCTAAAATTGAATCTCCGTCCGTATCTGGATTATCAGGATCTGTACCAGTATCACTCGGGCTTATATAAATTCCTGTATTAGTTTCATGTAAATTTTGTATTCCATCCTCGTCGTTATCAACGATAAGTCTGTATTCAAATTCATGCGAAATACTATCTATAGAATTAGAAACTATTACTTTCCAAATCCCATTGTTAATACTATCACCATTAATAGTATAGCCGCTACTTGTTCCACCAAATTGACTAGGTATAGGAAAGTTATTGAAATACCATTGATAGGTAAAATCTCTTGGGTACCCCTCCGATGGAGTAGCATTTACAAATACCGACTCATTTAAATTTGATTCGTACAGACTATTTAAACTTAACAAAAGGTTTTTATTTGTAGAGTAAGAAAAAATTCTGCCTAACCGATAATCTGGATTGTCTGGCTTATACCATGGCTGACAAATTATTATATTACTCCCGCTTGAATCCATTAAAACATTATATCCGTGGGACGAGTTTACATTGTCTGGAGATGTAAAACTTTTGATCAAACTCCAGTCGTCATTTTCAAATTGATAAAGGCGGGCAATTCCAGATCCATTATTAGCCCCATCTCCAGTAAGCAAAATATTACCAGTTGAGTCTATATCTACTATACCATATGTATAGAAGTTACTACCTTTTTGAACCCACTCTGAATTTGAAGATGAATATTCGTAAACTTTTGCAGGGTAGGAATAAGAGCCTTGCCCAGGCGGTGGAGTTGCACTTGTCCACCCATTTCCCCTATATCCAATTGCGATAACATTTCCATTTTCACTTATATCTATTGATTCACCAAATCTAGTAAACTCGTATTCACCCAGAATATCTTGGCCTTTATGTTGCCATGTACCGTTTTCAAAAGTAAATATAGAAACTTTTCCTTTCTGATTAGAAGGACTATAACTGTTACTTCCATCTATTTCTCCATAACCAGCTGAAAAAACAATAAGATCATTTCCGCTAGCAGATAATTTTACTTTACATCCGAATTTCTCATTTTGTAGCGAAGGATTATTTATATTCTCTCCGACTTGTACCCAATCATTTTCAATAAGTTCAAAAACTTGGACTATACCATTTTGTAAGTAACTATGGCTTTCTAAATATTCAGATGTACCAAGTGAAGCAACAGCAACTCTATTTCCTTCAGCATTTAAGCTTACATCGCCTTGTATAATAGTACCTTTATGAATAAATTCACCAGAGGAAATATCATAAATTCGGCCATTACCTAAAGCTAAGATCGTTCCGTCATTATTTAATGAAAGCCCAGTTCCAGCCCAGTTGGTAATTTCCTCTTTTGTAATCAATAGATCTATTGTATCATTACCTAGAGTGTAAACTTTCAGATGAGATGCATTGTCGTTAGCTGTCCATGGACCATTTGGGTTGGTCAATAATGCTATTTTTTTGCCGTTCCCACTTAGACAAATTGTATTTCTATAGCCAAGTTGCTGACTAGTTCCTGTACCTGTAAGAGATCCACTAAGATTATAATCTGGAGTGGCTAATATGGAAAGTTCTAACGACAAAGATAATAGAGCTATGTGACATAATATTTTCACTATATATATTCTAAATCAAAATAAAAAAAACGAAAGAAGAATCTAGAGATGATAAAGAAGACTATCGGAACCTTAAATGTAACTACATTTCATAGCCTCTGAGTGAGCAACTAATCCTAAATAGTGCGAGCGTATAATAGCAGGTGAATTACCTGCCCAAGTAGCAGTTCTATGTATATCGCCAGTATGACGCACACTGTAGTTGATAGCTGTGTGCCTAAAAATAACTAGGGCTACTTTTTATTAGATTTAAAAGTACCGAATCTTTATTCAGCCATCTTGAAGCGGAAGAACTTGGTATCCGAACTAGGATCAACAGGAACTTGTAAGTTTGTAGTACCTCCACTAGTCCAGATTTCTAGGTCATCGCTTTGCTCTACTTCCATTGATAAGGTCGCTTGCCCGTCTTCTACTTCAATCATTGTTGAGCCCGCACGAAGGTCTTTGATTTGGTCGGTGGTATAGTACCCGTACGCATTAATATTATTAATAAAATCAGATGAATTTACCGTCGGATCAAGATTTCTAGTAACTTCCCATCCGTCAGGGAATCCATCGCCATCGGTATCTGTTAAGTTGGGATTAGTTCCTAGTGAGAGCTCCGTAGCATTTGTTAATCCATCACCATCGGAATCAAGTGATTCATCTGTTGGAGCACTATATTCATAGGTTTTTAAAGTATCTGTAAATATGCCATCTGAATTTCTATAATTCATATCAGGGTTACTCATACTAATGATTGTTGTTCCATCCCCACTCATATTAAATCTTAAGCCTATGCTTATATATGCATTGCCAAAATCGTTAAAATCTATATCTGAACCATTTATGTCGTTACCGACTTGCGTATAATTATTTATGGAAGAGTCGTAATCAAAGACTTTTATGTGACCAACATATTCATTATGTTGAAAAGACCCAATTGCTATTCTATTACCGTTATCACTAAATCTAAAACGAAAGCCGAAAAGATCTCCTGCATCATCACCATATAAACGAGTAATTAGTTGCCAGTTACTGTTATCAAATTGGTATATATCAACTCGCCCATTATCTGCAGTGTAAGCATCTTCATAATCTGCGTAGGGCGATGAAATAGCGATTCTTTGGCCGTCACTGCTTAGGTGCACATCTTCTCCGTGCCTATCAAAATTACCAGAAGGATTAATTTTATTTCCTTTTTGATTCCAAGTACCGTTTGAATATGTGAATATTTTAATAAGTGATAAACCGTCATATGCAGTTGGCCAATTACGGGGACGATCAATAATTACAAGATTATCTCCATTTTCATCTAACAGTATCTTATCTATCTCATGTGAAAAAAATTGAGTGGGTTCACCAACTGGTACCCATCCCCCCAAAAGATTTTCATAAACTGCAAAAGTTGGTGGTGCAAAATTGTTATTAATAGGATTACTATAATAAGAAATGGCAATTCTTTGACCATTTTTACTTATACTTAAGTTCTCTATAGAAACATTAGATAAATTACCTAGAGTAGATTCACTAATGCTCCAACCATTATCAGAATAACTAAAAGTAGTTATTATAGGAGCAAGATATTGCCCTGAACTAGAATCATATGAGTCCCTATAAGCGACAAATTTTTCTAATGAAGCACTAGCTGCAATTGGCATATCAAAACTTGAATAGTCACTTAACCTTGGGTCAGAAATCAAAAGCTCACCTATCACACTCCAGTCCGAATTCGGTAATTTACCGTAGGCTGTGATAGAACTATCATTAATAAACATCATTACGCTACCATCAGAATTAATAATCGGCGACGGGTGATTTACTGGCACTGCTAACTCTCTAGTAAGTACCAAGTCTTCAATAGTGGAAGACCAAGAAGCCCAAGTCGTGTAACTTGCACAAAGTAAAAGTAATATAACCAAAAACTTCATATAATTTTGAGGATTTATCAGTATTAGCTACTAATCAATAATTTATAAAGTTAAATATTTACAACTTTGATTATAAAGAGGTGTATTCAAGAGCATCTGATCCACTAACAAGCCCTAGATAGTGTGAACGAATAATAGCAGGTGAATTACCCGCCCAAGTAGCTGTCTTATGAATATCGCCTGTCTGACGCACCCTGTAGCTGATAGCTGTATGCCTAGTGTAGTCCTTAACCCATGGCTTCAGTCCTGCCTCCTGAGCCTTTTCTTGGGGCGTCTTAGCAGCTCCTCCCTTAAAACCCGCTTTATTTCGGACCTTTGCCCACTTCCTGCGGAAGTTCTTGGGATATATAGGACGACTTGTATCACATTTGCTCAGCCACTTTACTAGGTTCTCAGGTATGTCCACAGTGCGAGGTATCCTAGTCTTACCCATAGTTACTCTAATCTCTGCATCTTCTAGATTTATAGCTTCCCAAGTTAGGTATCGCATCTCCGAATCAGGCCTTAAGCCCGCAAATAAAGTGATAGCTGTATAAGCTAATAATTCACCGCCATAGAGGGCTTCAGATGCCCCTAAAAGGGCCTGTACTTCGTCACATGACAATACGCTTACTTCGGTGTGGATCCTTGTTTTTGGAGCTATATTCTTGAATGGATTATCATTCGTTAAACCCTCTGATATCGCCCATTTATAGAGACTCTTAGCAAACCTTAGGTAGTGGTTATAAGAACCACTCCTAGCCGTTTTTAAGTACTTATGAGCATCCTCTCTGCTAATGGAGTCCAATGTCCTACCATCGGCCCAATTAACGAGCTTCATCAGAAGCCCCTTAGCTTGGTTATAGGTATTCTTTGAGCAGTTTTCTTTGGTAGCTAGGAACTTCCATACGGCCTCTTCTGTAAGTGTCTTCTTTAGCTTAGGTTTGCTTATATATGAGCTAACGACCTGAACAATACACTGATCCCCGCTCAATAGTGAGAAAGCCTTCTCTGCATCCCTTACCTGTGAAGGGCCTAGGTATGTGCGGACAATATTAGGGTTACCCTGCCCCTCTTCTAGGTCATGGCATTTATATCTAGCTTCCTCTATGGACTTAGCTCTACGCCTAATCCTATTTCCTCCTATTACTCCTTCTATACAAAAGCTAGTATCTGATATACTATAAACGAATAGGTTGTTGGTACTGTATAATTTTTTTCTCTTTTCTCTTAGTTTCATGGTGCTAAACGCACCAAATAGGCAAATAATTAGGCAATTTTTGGAAATATTCCTATTGTCAAAGCTGAATCAATTGCATGGCATGCAAGAGGTCAGCGGTTCGACCCCGCTATGCTCCACCACCCTCACGAAGTGGCCTTGCGCACTAGTAACTTAATTTACCTAAGACCTTTTTGCTTCATAGCGCAGGCATTGATACGAGTTAATGCCCGTTTTACCTCAGGAGCTCGCATAAAAAGTTTCCACAGAAGGCCTGTACGATAATTCTCAATCATCGGAGCGATAGGTCCAAGTTCGATTCCTATATACTTATTTGCTACCCAATCCTTTGACGGGTTAAAGGCATTGTAAAAGCCGAAACAGCCCCACAATTTCTCTCCATAGTTAAGATACATTGCCTCCATACAGTTTAAAACCCCTTCTGGTAAATAAGGCATACTAGATAGAGAAGCCGTACTGGCAATCGTCCCAGTATCTGCGCGCCCTGGATAATGCGCTTTGTAACCAAAAGGAGACATACTAGCGGTGAGTCCCCATACTTTTTCGTAGCCTTTAAAGTTATCCGCTTTTGAAACGGCATAAGCCCGATGTACCTTAGTTGCGGCAACAAAATGATCAAAATAAGTCCGTCCTTTATAACTAATCATTCTTGGATCAAAACCTATATGCGAGTAGTGAGCAAAAAATAGCGGCCACCCTATCCCTCGTCCTAACGTATGCTTAATACCAAAATTTTTGCGGATATTTCCCAAACCATAATCAGGATGATACCAGCCAGTATAAAAGCTATCCGCGGGGATAGAATATGTATCTGATCCTATCCCAAGAATGTAGGGCATCATAGCCTCATGAAATCCTCGTATAGTCAAATCACTTAGACCATTTTCCGCGCTCCAATGCCACATCATAACTGGTCCAGTTGACCGATAGGACATAAACTGCGACCACTGTACTTGCGCTGCCAGACGTGTCGCAATCAAACCAATTTCTCGCTCATCTGGCAAACTACCATCAAAATATTCCCGCAAAAGAATAGCACCCTGAATAACAAAGCTCGTCTCAACTATGTCTGCAGCTGTTCCATTCACACCAAACTTACGCGGTTCCCCCGTCTCACCATCCATCCAATGAGCAAAAGCTCCAGCTTGGCGAGTTGCCTTCTGATCCAAAAAACGTAACATCTTCAACGCAAGAGCAACGCCTTGTTCATAAGAGACAAATCCGCGGTGTACCCCAACAATGATATTAGCCATACCCATACCGGAGGAACCAATAGCTGAGGTATTTCCCCATCCGGGTGCGCCTTCTTGCGATAAGCCCGATACTGGATGTGCCTCTTCAAAGTAAAAACGCACGCAGGCCTCCTGAACTTCTTCAATAAAGTCATCGCGCTCGAAGGGTAGCGTGTTAGCACTTACCACATCTGACCAATTAGTAGAATTTATTATATTCCCCTCTCTGCTAAGACGAATATTACGAACCCTGTAAAAGTACCTACAATCAGCTTTTCCTACGTAATCGCTATACATATGAAATTCATCTGTAGGATTATGCAAAACCTCCCACGGACCAAACTCAGTAGAAGCTCGCTGAACTTGATACAAAGGAAGGGCGCCAGGGCGCCAAATCAAATCTATGCGTAATTGACGTGCTAGAGCTCGAATAGATTCACCATCACGCAAGCCATATTTCGACCCACTATTAATTAGCATCCGACTCTCAGATTCCACCTGATTTTGCACAGGAAGGATATCACTATTAGTATTTTGAAAAGCATCACCCAATAACGAGAAGGCATTTACAAAAAAAAGAACGAAATATAGGAAGAAAAGGTGCATCGCAGTAGATTAACTATTCTAGTTCCTTACCCCGTATCGATCTCTTAGCTGGCTAAGTTCGCGCTTCATCTGGTTGAGCTCCAATGCATAGTCGGGATCTGCATACACTGATTGCTGCTCCGTGGGATCTTTTAGAAGGTCGAACAGCTCCCACTGTTCACCAAAATCAAATTTCTTATGATCGTAGTAGCGTACCAACTTATATCGATCACAGCGGGCGGCTTCAATCTTAGGTAAATTATAAGCACCATTGTGGTAGTAGTGATAATAGATCGAGTCGCGCCAGTCATCTGGTCTGTTCCCTTTTAGGATAGGAAGCAAAGATTCGCCGTCCATATCCGCAGGCACCTCTAGTCCTGCAACATCCAGTAACGTGGGCGCATAATCTATGTTTTGAATCATAGCATCAATTCGCTGCCCTGATGCTACCACACCGGGCCAACGGATTAAAAACGGCATCGACATCGTCACATCATCTGCGAGGCGCTTATCCGTAAACCCGTTCTCACCGAGAAAGAATCCTTGATCGGAACTATAAATGACGATAGTATTATCATCTAGACCACTCTTTTCCAAATATTCAAGTATGCGCCCAACATTTTGATCAATGGCAATTACGCAGCGCAGATAGTCTTTCATGTAGCGCTGATACGGAAACTCAGCTTGCTCTTTCTTGGAAACCTTCCCCTCTGCTAAGCGGCGCGCGTACTCTTCATTAATGGGGTCATAATGCCCATGCCACTGCGATAGCTCTTCTTCTGTCATGTAGGCATAAAAACCAGGTAGGCCTACCCTATGTGCACGTTCTTTCTGCATCTCCCCAACTGGCAAATCATAAGCACTTGCTTCTGGGCCGGTTTTAATAACTTCCTCAGACTTCATACCACTCATTTGCATCCAAGTTTTACTCAAATATTTACTGCGGCCACTATGATCACTATGATAACTGTCTGGGACTGGGATATTGGTATTCTTAAACAAATCCAAATTACGAAGCGGCGGCATTACATTGGTATGAGGCGACTTAAACTGGCACATCATGATAAATGGCTTCGATGAATCACGCCCCTGCATCCATTCGATCGACTCTGTAGTAATGATATCAGTCGAGTAGCCTGGCTCCATAACTGTATCACCCTCGTGGGTAACAAACTGCGGATTATAGTAACGACCCTGACCGCCATGACCGGTAAGTGTCTTATGATAATCGAATTCATCGGAAGGATAAGGATGCATATGCCATTTCCCTATCATCGCACTCTGGTAGCCTGCCTCGCTAAGCATACGTGTAAATACAGGCTGTTTTGGGTCCCAATTCGAGCCATTGGTCATCACACCATGCTTATGAGAATGCTTACCGGTTAAGATAGTCGCACGACTTGGCTGGCAAATTGAATTTCCACAAAAACTACGCGTGAAAATAGCTCCCTCATTAGCCAAGCGATCGATATTTGGTGTCTGAATTACTCCATCTTCTCCCGAATATGCGCTAATAGTACGTAGCGCATGATCATCACTGAATATGATCAAAATGTTTGGTTTATCAGACTTAGCTAAAAGCCCGAGTGGTAAGGCACTGGTTACTAGCAAAGCGCGAAATATGGAACTAAATCTAAGCATGCAAAAAAAGATTACATAATTAAAATTACAATAAACGGTTTGATGCGAATCATTAATTAAGGCTACCTCAAAGTCTGCCTTCAGAAAAAAAACCCCCCCCCCCCCCCGTGCGATATGGGTTGGATTCACGATCGCTGGTAAACTCTGTCCAGCGCATTCAACCAATCCAGGCCTGGGCAATTATTTAAGAGCTGATATTCTATTTGGACAGACTATCCGCACAACTCCCAATTAAGGACTATACCATTTAGTTCTGCGGCTAAGACCGGATCATAAATCTATGCATCCTTGGTTTCGCTTGAGCCAAAAAACTGACGCATTGCCAAGCTTAAATACAATAATGTAAAGAATGTGTTTCCAACATTAAAAGTCATACAATATGGAACTCTTATTCACGCGGAGAACCGACTGATTCCCTAATCTTTAAATGTGTATCTAAAATCACACGCTTCCTAACATCTGCAGAAGAATCTAAGATTGATTCGGTCAAAATCTCAAACGCAAATGACGTCAATTGTTCGAGTGGTTGGTGGATAGTTGTCAATTTCGGTGAGCAGGCAGTTGCCCACGGATCATCATCAAAGCCAATAATAGAAATATCATCTGGGCAATTAAGGCCATTATATCTAGCATGGTTCATAGCGCCAAAAGCAATAAAGTCAGTATCGCAAATTAACGCGGTTGGCATCTGCTTTTTACCCTTAAAGTAGTCGAAGCCAGCTCTACCCGTTCCTTGCTCATTAGTACCATAAAAAATCATATCCTTATTAATAGATACTTCAGCTTCCTTAAGTCCATCGAGATAACCACTTTTGCGTTCCAGAAAGTCTCGATCGCCGCCGATAGGCCGTTCGAGACTTTCTGGATTGCAAGCGTCATCATGTGTAAGAATCAGACCAATATCTCTATGACCTTTCTCTACTAAAAACTTTGCAGCAGTAGCAGCTCCGTTGTAATGATCTGCTCCTATAACATGACAAGGAACCTTATCTAGTGGGTATTCTGGTGTAATCGTAGAACTCAACAAAGCTAAAGGACCATGATACTGAGAGAGAAGATCCATCTCTTCAATCGTCAGAACTCGTCCCATATAAATAATTCCTGAGCACCCCAAACCTACTTGGCGAAATTTATCAAGTATATCACCAGTTGTATCCTTTAGCGTGCTTATACGCATATCCCATTCGGTACCTTGAATCGACCGAACAATGCCACTAATGAGTCTACCGTAAAAAGGAGAGGTAAAGACGCACGGATCTTCATTGACCAAGACAGTAATGGTCGGACTGACCCCACGCTGAATTAAACGCGCACCTGGATTTGGGCGATACCGCAACTTGTCAGCCAACTCTAATATAGTCTTTCGGCGATCCTCCTTTACTAAATGAGCAGTATCAGGATTTAATGCACGAGAGATAGTGGCCGTTGAAACATTAAGCTTTTTTGCTAAAAGACGTATGCCACTAAGCTGATTTTTTTTCATTTAATATTTGTTAAATTAAATAATGTTAAATTAAAAAAACTATCTATTAACAATTATACAGTATCATGTAATTAATATGTCGATTACATTAATAAATTAATAATGCAAATAATTTCAAAAAAACGCCGCACATTGAAGAAATATATTTATCATTCAGAAATCAAATATCATGATCTTTATGAAATATTTACCAATACCATACCCAGTTTTCACAGCTTGTATCCTATTAGGCTGCATTTCGCTCTCTGCTGCTAGTGATCTTCTTGCACCCGAAATCACAGATCTCAAGGTCGAAGATGTCTCTTACGCGCTAGAAGCTAAGCTGCCCTATCTTGAGAAATCTTACATATGCACAAGCCCTATGTTTAAGGAAGATGGAATTACCGTAGGAGTACTAGGCAGTGATGGCGGCGATAAAACTACCGTTTTAAAATATGCCCAAGAAATCGCCGATGGACAGCGCGGTACTACTGACAGCTTACTGATCGCTCAAGGAGGAAAACTGCTCTTCGAGTCGTATTTTCGCCGCGGTCGTTCGAACTACCCACATTTTCAAATGTCGATTACAAAGTCCTACACAGCCTTGGCGATCGGCCGAGCAATACAATTGGGATACATTACCATGGCTGAACTGGATAAGCCAATACTCAGCTTCCTTAAAGATATTGACCATGAAAAAATCGTCCTTGGTGCTGAGCAAATTACATTAGCAGAGGCTATGAATATGCGCTCAGGAATTCGTATTGATAAGGTAAAAGAAAGAGAACTTATGAGGCAACGTGGACAGCTAAAGGGCCAGAAACAGATCGAAGCCTACCTCACGCATAGCGCATTAATTGCTTCTCCTCCTAGAGACTACAAATACCAAGGCTCAGATCCTGCAATTACTATGCAAGTGCTAGAAGTGATTGTACCCGGATCCGCCGAAGACTTTATTAAAGAGCAACTACTCGCTCCTTTGGGCATCTCCAATTACAGCTGGCAAACTGATGTCAGTGGGCTACCTAAAGCTGGTGCCGGCAGCAGCTTTACTTCGCGCGACATGATAAAATTGGGAAGCCTCATTCTGAACGAAGGAAAATACAAAGGTAAGCAATACATACCGGCAGAGTTCATAGAACGTGCAACCGCGGCGCTCTACACAAATAGACAAGGCTCCACATATGGTTATTTCTGGTGGGGTTCGAAGATCCAAGTTGAGGGAAAGGTAATGCACTGTACCACTGGCCGCGGTGCGGGTGGGCAGCTAATTTTCATCATCAAGGATCTCGGTCTTGTGATTGCAACAACCTCTCATAATAAAGGTATGGGTAAAGCGCTCCAGACGATTCCTTCGAAACTAATACCCGCATTTGTTTATTAATACCTTCTACTGATTAAATCACGATTAAAAACATGAGTATTAAATTTTCCCGATTCGCTCGTCCTACTCTTTTACTAATAACAAGCTTGATATTGTGCTACTTTTCGCAGGCCGCACGCCTGCCAAACTTCGTTATCATCATGGCTGATGATCTAGGATACGGCGATGTCGGTTATCAAGGCAGCGATGTTCCTACTCCTAATATCGACTCCATCGCTTCGGAAGGCGTGCGTTTTACAAACGGATATGTCACCTGTCCTGTCTGCGCGCCATCACGGGCAGGATTATTAACTGGGCGCTACCAGCAAAGTTTTGGATTTTGGGACAACACAGGCCCATTTAGAATCAACAAGTTGGTAGAACCAGGTATCCCAACAAATCTTCCCATTTTATCGGAACGCCTGAAGTCACTTGGCTATACCACAGGCTTTTTTGGTAAAAGCCACGACGGAAGAGCAGAAAGTATGATGCCCTTTAATCGCTGGGATAAATTTTTCGGTTTCAATAACGGAGCGTCCAACTTCATCGGTGACATGAATCGTAAACACAATCCGATTTTCCGTGATAAGAAAATTGTTAGCAAGCCCTACGAAGACCGTGGAATAAACAAAAAAAATGTCATTATTAAAGGTGTTATACAACGCGATAATGAAAATTATCTTACCGATCAAATAGGCGACCAAGCCGCGCAATTTATCAATGATAATAAGGATTGGCCATTCCTTTGCTACGTACCTTTTAACGCAGTTCATGGACCCTTCCAATCTACCCAAGAAATTTATGATAAATATGCCTCAAAAGCAGATCACGAGCGTGCAATGGTTATGGCTATGCTAGACTCCATGGATAACAATATAGGCAAAATAATCGATGCTCTTGATCAGAATAGTCTTGTAGAAAATACCCTGATTATTTTCCTCAGCGATAATGGAGGTCATGAATTTTCCCCTAATGATCCCCTGAAAGGAAAAAAAGCCACGTTCTGGGAGGGTGGCCTGCGTGTACCATTTTGCATGCAGTGGTCTGGTAAAATTTCGCCTAATTCATTATACTCAAAACCAATCATATCACTGGATATAATGCCAACAGTTATCGCTGCAGCAGGTGGTGATATCGACCCAAATTGGCAACTCGATGGTGTCAATTTACTCCCATTTATCGATGAAAGTATCTCTGGGGCACCCCACGAAGCACTCTATTGGAGTTGGGGATCACGAAAAGCCATAAGAAAAGGTAATCTAAAAGCTGTAAGTCTGAACAGTGGTAAAACATTCGAACTCTATGATTTACATAAAGATATGGTAGAATCAAATAATATTGCAAAGCAGCACCCAGAAAAGCTCCAAAATATGATTGAGGAGCATTCCAAGTGGGAAGCTAAATTGATGCCTCAGCAATGGGGGTGGGATAAAAAACTAGGCTATAAAGATCCAAACTTCGGCAAGCCTGAAGCTTATCACGATCCAGAATACATTATCCACTAAAAGACGCAAGAGATTGTAATTCGTTTAATCCATCAATCGGTATCTCTCGTTCATTATAAATAGCCGGTTTAGGCGTATTATGACATTACAATTACACTTTGTTACGCTAAAAGCAGACTAAACGTTATCGATTATAGTAGACATTATCGATTACTGTTTTAATCAAAAATTAGGCGATAGCAAAATAGATTTTATACTATCATAGTACCATATGTTACTCGAACTTCCAAAAATTATATTTGGGTCCAGCGCACTCGGTAATCTCTACCGCGTGGTTCCGGATGCAACCAAACTTGTCATTGTAGAAAACTGGATTCGTTACCAGCAGAATGCAGTAATCGATACAGCTGGCAAATACGGTGCAGGCCTTGCTCTGAAAAACATAGGTCGTTGCCTAAATGAACTGAAAGTAGATCCAGATAGTATATTAATAAGTAACAAGCTTGGATGGAAGCGAATTCCTCTCACTTCCAAGGAACCGACTTTTGAAAAAGGCGCTTGGTTCGGAATAGGACATGACGCGGTGCAGTGCATCAGCTATGATGGGATACTCGAATGCTACCATCAAGGAAACGAGCTACTCGGCAACTACAGGGCTCAGCTTCTATCTGTCCATGATCCGGATGAATACCTAAATAACGCCGAATCTGAAACTAAAAAGGAAGAACGCTACAAAGACATTATAGGTGCTTATCAAGCACTATCCGAACTGCGTGATTCCGGCGAGGTATTAGGAATCGGAGTAGGCTCTAAAGACTGGAAGATAATCCAACGCCTACACAATGATGGGATTCAGTTTGATTGGGTAATGCTTGCTAATAGCTTTACTTTATTCACACATCCTCCTGAAGTAATGGAGTTTATCCGTATCTTACATGCAGAAGACATCCAAATTATTAATTCAGCGGTGTTCAACGCAGGCTTCCTAACAGGTGGCAAATATTTTGACTATCAAATCATATCTCGAGATAGCCACCCAGATTTATTTGACTGGCGAAGTCGCTTTAACGATTTGTGCGCGCAGCACAAAATATCTGCGGCATCAGCCTGCTGCCAATTTGCCCTGTCTCCTCCTGGCGTGGTATCACTTGCACTAAATACCAGTAACCCTGAACGTGTCGCCGATAATGTAAGAATGGTAAATGAAAAGATTTCGCCCAAATTTTGGGATGCTCTAAAGAAAAACCAATTGCTCGAAGCAAATTACCCCTATTTCTGATAAATGATCATAGATTCACATCACCACTTTTGGAATTACGACCCTGTTGAATTCGACTGGATCGATGAGAGCATGCGTAGTATTCGCCGAAGCTTTTTACCATATGATTTAGAAGAACAGATCAGCACAGTCGGCATTGATGGCGTGATCAGTGTACAAGCACGACAGACCTTAGAAGAAACCGACTTTCTCCTACAACAAGCACAGACAAACGATTTTATCAAAGGCGTTGTCGGCTGGGTGCCACTAACAGACAAAAATATCAACGAACTTTTAGAACGCTACAGTGATGCGCCTGAGCTAAAGTCCGTGCGCCACGTCTTACAGGGAGAGTCCAGCGGTTTCCTAGATGGCAAGGCATTTAATCATGGGATTAATTCGCTTAAGGCATATGATTTGGCTTACGATATCCTTATATTCGAACATCAACTCGAAGAGACTATTCGATTTGTGGACCGACATCCGAGCCAAGTCTTTGTGCTCAATCACATCGCCAAGCCGAAAATAAAAACCGACCTAGTAGAACCATGGAAGCAAAATATCATCGACCTATCCAAACGTGAAAACGTTACTTGTAAAATCTCAGGTATGGTCACCGAAGCGGATTTTCATCATTGGAAGGAGCAGCAACTTAACCCTTACATAGATACAGTATTAGAAGCCTTTGGATCAAACCGTCTTATGTTCGGATCTGATTGGCCCGTCTGTTTAGTCGCTTGCAATTACAAACAATGGTACGACTTAATTCGTAAATTCATTCAGACTCTCTCATCTACTGAACAAGCGGATATCATGGGTAACACAGCCATTAAAACTTATAAAATATAAGATCATGAAAGCTATTAGGATAACTGAGGCTGGGCGATGCGAAATAGTCGATATTCCAGATTTAGAAGCACCAGGAGCTGATGAAGTGCGCCTAAAAGTCCGTCGAGTGGGCTACTGCGGATCCGACCTTACATCCTTCCGTGGACTCAATCCAATGGTGAGTTACCCACGTATACCAGGTCACGAAATAGGCGCAACCATAGACTCTCTGGGCACTGATGTACCCGAAAAATGGCAAATAGGACAAAATGTCTTAGTATCTCCTTATACAAATGACGGAGAGTGCACCGCATGTGCGGCAGGTCGATATAACGCCTGCCGCTATAATCAAACGATGGGTGTACAGCGCGATGGCGCATTAACTGAATACATAAATATACCACACGAAAAACTCTTTACTTCCGAGAAACTCAGCCTCGCAGAAATGGCGCTAGTCGAGCCACTCACCGTAGGCTTTCACGCCGTTTCACGTAGCGAAACTACAGCACACGATACTGTCATGGTGTTTGGGTGCGGCACAATCGGTCTCGGCGCAATTGCAGGAGCGTCGGCGCGTAATGCGCGAGTGCTCGCAGTAGATATTGATGATAAAAAGCTAGCACTTGCGAAACTTTGTGGCGCGAATGACACCATCAACTCCATGAAAGAATCTCTCCATGATCAACTGCAAGTACTAACTGAGGGTAAAGGCCCGCAGGTCATGATTGAAGCCGTTGGCCTGCCTAAAACCTTTCAGACATGCGTCGAAGAAGTCTGTTTCGCAGGACGCGTCGTCTACATCGGATACGCTAAAGCTCCAGTGGATTATGAAACAAAATTATTTGTTATGAAGGAGCTCGACATTCGTGGTTCTCGTAACGCCATGCCCGAAGATTTTAAGGCGGTAATCGCCCACCTAGAAGATGGAGATTTTCCCACCAACTCAGTCATAACTAAGACTGTCTCCCTAGAGGAAGCACCAGCCGCACTTGCTCAGTGGAGCGAGAACCCCGGAGAAATCACCAAGATTCACGTCACTTTAGACACATGATTATAAAAAAATTCACCATAGGAATGGGCGATCGGTTTGCACATCAAGGTAAAGCTCAACTACAAGCAGTCATGAATGCTCAGGAATCTGGGATAGATATCTACCCGGTCTGGAATAAATCCTTCCGCGAACATAGTATAGTCAAGAGCCAGCCACAAGATCTGCGTATCGAAGCCGAATCCGCGGTAGCGGCACTAAAATGGGAAGGTGATTTTTATGTGGATGCAGACCACATTGGACTGGGCACAGTAGATGGTTTTATTAACGGGAGTAATTTCTACACATTAGACGTAGCTGAATTCGTAGGACAGGCCCCTACTCCCGCAGACATCGATCTGTTTATCAAAACAAATCAAAAATACATAGGTTTACTTAAAATTCCAGGTATAGATACTCCTTTCGAAGTGTCCGAGTCTATGCTACGCGATTTCGCTGGTAAATTCCTAGTCGCGATTAAAGGAGCCAAAGAAATCTACCATTACATCGCTGCAAAGAAAGGTGAAAATAACTTTATAACCGAAGTCTCTATCGACGAAACCGAGCTGCCCCAGACTCCCATCGATCTATTTCTAATTCTGTCGATGATTGCCGCCGAGGGAATCCCTGCGCAGACTATCGCTCCGAAGTTTACTGGTCGTTTTAATAAAGGTGTGGACTATGTCGGAGACCTTGTGCAATTCGAACAAGAGTTCGATCAAGGCCTCTACGTCATTGCCTATGCAATCGAAGAATTTGGGCTCCCAGATACATTAAAACTTAGCGTACACTCTGGATCGGATAAATTTTCCATCTATCCGATAATAAATAAGCTGATAGCCAAACATGATGTAGGACTACACGTCAAAACTGCGGGTACTACTTGGCTAGAAGAGGTCATTGGCCTCGCTGAAGCTGGCGGCGAAGCTCTATCGATAGCCAAAGAAGTCTACGCAGGGGCATACGACCGATTCGACGAATTAACTGCGCCTTATGAAAGCGTCATTGATATCGATAAGTCCGTGCTACCAACACCACAGGAAGTGAGCACTTGGGACTCCGATAAGTACGTGCATACACTAAGGCACGAACAGAGTAACTCTGAGTACAACCAAAACTTTCGGCAACTCATTCACGTCGGATTCAAAATTGCCGCAGAAATGGGCGCAGCCTACAGAGAAGCACTTAAGGAAAATGAAAAAATTATAGCTAAGAATGTAACGGAGAATATTTGGAAGCGACACATTCTCCCGATCTTCAGGCGCTAAAAAAATTAGCGTAGCATCAAAGTCAACTCATAGACTGGACATACACTTGCATAGTAGCAATCTACTAAGGTGCAAATTGATCTACAAAATCGTTGGATACGTACAGGCATCATATCAGCCTTACTTTTAACGATCAGTATATGGCTAGCTGATTCAGGAAGTGCCTCACGTGCGATATGGCCCAGCCTTGTCGCACTATCGGTCGTGATCTTATCGCGGAGTGCTCTGGTCGGGCTTTTAGTGGGCGCGAGTTGTGGAGCAATCTTATTAGCAGATGGTTCATTAGTAGATTCGATAAAACATTTAATATACGTCCAATTGTATCCAATTTTTAGCTCCTCTTGGAAAATTAGTGCGATACTTTTTACTCTTATTCTTGGCGGCTTTGTTGCTTTATTAGAAGCCGGCGGAGGCTTACAAGGCCTAGTCCGACATTTACTTGGTTCTGGGCGTGCACCCCGCAAGCGGATGCAAACTACCGTGTTGGGCTTTGGACTAATTGTATTTTTCGACGGCTTGGCAAACACCATGCTTATAGGTCGAATGCTAAGATCAGCCGCAGATCGCTGCGGAGTATCACGCGAAAAATTAGCCTACCTTGCCGATACTACTGGTTCAGCAGTAGCCTGCCTTGCCTTTATATCCACATGGATCGCGTTCCAACTTTCTATGATACGAGAAGGCTTCAGTATTGCCGGTCAAAATGATGTAAGCCCATATAGCTACTTTTTTAGCTCCCTACCAGCTAACTACTACTGTTGGTTTGCACTAGCTTTAGCATTAATTTGCGTATTGCGCGAATACAATCCTGGCCCGATGGGCAAAGTAGAAGCCAAAGCGCAACTAGCACCCATTAAATACGACAGGAAGGAAGACCTTGGCAATCACTGGTTGTTAGCATTGATACCAATCGTAATATTAACACTACTAGTCCCAATCCTAACATACTTTGTCGGCTCTGATTCGATCCTTCCTATAAATTTTAATAAGATTGCCGAGGCTTATGGCCGAGCTGAAACCTATGTGCCCCATATTTTAATTGCTTCGAGTGTACTAGCTACGATCTTCGCAGCATTTACTTACTCGATTACTGGGAGCGTTGAATTTAGGAAAAAGCCCGTTTATAGTATCTTTTTTAGAGGAGTTCGAGAGATTACTAGACCCATCTGTATTCTAATCGCAGCCTGGATGTTAGGTGCAGCCATAAGTGAATTAGGCACGGCTTCCTGGCTAAGTGAATCGCTTCAGGGGCGCTTCCCTTTATCCTTACTTCCGGCAGGCATTTTTTTATTGGGTGCATTGATCTCTTTTTCCACAGGCAGCTCTTGGGGGACTATGAGCGTGCTCATGCCACTAGCTATTCCAGTCATATTTTCGCTGTGCGAGGGTATCGATGTGGAGCGTGATACCATGATCGTAGCAGCGATCGGCGCTGTATTCAGCGGCGCTGTATTTGGCGACCATTGCAGCCCTTTTTCGGACACTACTATTGTTGCTTCCATTGCAACTGAAATTGAACCGATCGATCATGTGCGCACTCAGTTGCCATTTGCGTTAATCGCGGCAGCGGTGGCTCTCATAATAGGTTTTCTACCCTTGGGATATGGGGTATCTGTATGGTTTGGATTATTTATCGGCTTTGTATTACTCTTTCTCCTACCTGGACTCAGAAAAAATACTAGAACTATACAAAGCTAATTTTAATTTTAAATATATAGTCAATATTAGTAAAACATTTGCGTTTAAAATTCCCTCATCTAACTTATATTATGATAAAAGTTTTACTATCATTGAGTTTGTTACTTTTTGGTACATTCACTAATCTTAGTGCATTGACACAATACTCAATCGCTAGCTCTGAGTTGCGCCTGGAAAGTGCTCAATCTCACTTATCAGGAAATCCCAATCAAATGGCCTTTTATTCCAAAGGCCTTGTCTGCTCCTCTTGCGCTATTGGATTACGCATCCATGTTGAAAAACTAGACGGTATTGACAGGAATAAATTAGACGATGGGATGCTCCTAGACGCGAAGAACCAATTGCTAATAGTTGCTTTTGAGCAGGGATTCGTGCCAAATATTCAAGAAATCATTCGTGCTATTGACAGAGCAGGGTACGAAACTACGCACTATTATCGAACAATTGATGAGGTCGTACAAATTCAGAGCTTTTAGGAGGAGAATTGATAGGTCATAATTTTAGGTTTCGTTGCATCTTCATTACCTGTATTCTAGTAGCGCCTACTCTGGTAAGCGCAGACCAACCGATCATGAATATGATGCCGCGTTGGGACGGAGGATACGGCTTCCAACTTATTACAGAGTGCATACACCGGCGCGATGTCAAGCTAGGCGATCGAGTCATCGGTTCAGGTCTTACCGAAAACATCAATAAGCTCCATCTGGAAGCTGTCTATACTTGGGATCGTTCTATTCGCATGACCTTTAAATTGCCATACATAAGCGACGCTCGCAGAGAACAAATCGGTATAGGAGGGATAAAAGAAATCCAAGAATATAAAGGCTTCGGTGACATGACGATAGCACTACCCCTAAAACGATACTTTAATTTAGCTGCCCGATCCGAATCCTGGACACTCGCACCTCAAATCCGAATACCAATTGGAAAAAAAAAGAATGTATACCAAGTTCCTGATCGAGTCTGGGGGACAGGGATATCAATAGGCTATGAAACAGAGACTTACAGATGGTTTTTATCGACCAGTGCAAAATTATGGGTCTTTGACAGCAAGGAGCCTTCCGAATGGGGTTGGACTCTGGACTTAGGCTGGAAGCCAGCTGATGGCACGCTTTTACTTATAGAAACAGATATAAAGTGGGACAACCACGACGCATTTTCGATTTCATCAGGGCCAGCGATATATTGGCGCTGGAGTGATAGAGTCCACACTAGAATTGAATTCAAGCATGATTTTATTTCTGAAGTAAGCGCCCACGAACCAGACCATAGCAACGCAGATAATCTTCGCTTTGGCATCGGATTTGTCTTTTAAAAGAACCAAATTCAAATTTTGCATATTAGGTCGATTTAAACTCTAATTATCGCTTTATTAGTATTTTTTAGCTTTTACGCTGAAACGAGTATTCACGTCGTAATATTTATATAATTAATTTGCAATAGTAGTAAAAATTTACATACTTTCATGTATTAAATACCCTAAATTAATCTTGTTTTATTTCATCCTCTTTGGTGCATTTCTTGTTGCTCCTAATTACTCCTGTGCCTCTGGCTCATCCTCTACCACTTTAAGTGAGTTAACTTCAACTCAAACTACACAAAGTTTTACAGTTACCCTTCGTGATGGTGATTCAGTCATTGCTAGAGTAGATCCAGAAACAAGTCCGGAGAATTCAATTCCTGACCCGATGCTATCTGTGCTAGGACCTGACGGCAGCAGTATAGCTTCTAACGATGATTATGAAGGTAGAGGATTATATCCGCAGGTTAACTTTACTGTGAATACAACAGGTACGTTTACCTTTGCGGTAAGTGAATATGGAAGCCGCACGGGTACTTTCTTATTAAATATCGAGATAACAAACCCTAATGCTTTGACAAACTCTTTTGAAATTATACGCAACGGAGCCGAAGCCGAAGTACTACTTAAAGATAATTTCGATCCAGTTGAAATTATTGAATATTCCAATAATTTGAAAATATGGACCCCAGTAGCAAGAAACTACAATAACCAGTGGGAAACCATATATCCCCACGCTTATGACCTAAGCGCGGTATCGGGAAGTACAGATCAAACCATTTCATTACCCGCTGGCGAGGAGGGTTTCTTACGAAAGCGCTCGGCCAGCATAATGAGTACAATTTCTAATTCAAAACTAGCATCTCGTTTTTTGATGCAGGCAACCTTCGGCCCATCAAAATCAGACATCGAGAACTTTCCTAATGTAAACTCAAATACATTTGGTACTTCAGATTTTGAAAATTGGATAGATAATCAAATTTCGATTAGCCCCTTCTATCATCGTGCCTATTGGCGTGAACGTAGCGATCCAGATTTTATTGATGAATCTGCATTACCAGACCGCCTCGTCAACGAGGTAGGCCACAATCCTGCTTACGGGCAGCAGTTCTCTTTTAGTCGCGGACAAACAGTCTATCATACAGACTGGAGAAATCCGCTGCCGGGATATGGCGGATTGGTCGATATTGATGGTAATCCCATCGACGAGAACCACCCCGACTGGATCTCAGCGACTTATTTTGCTACCTTTCAATTTAATCCAATACCGATGATAGGCTTACATTATGAGAATTGTATAGCTCATATAGCAACTACTGGTTCTGCACCATATCGCTTAAACAGATACGACATAAACTACCCCGTTAATGAAACGAAGAGGCTTGTTTGGTACAAGGCCGCGATTGATGCACCCGATCAATTACGCCAACGCGTCGCTTGGGCCCTATCACAATATTTTGTTGTTGCAGAGTTAGGAAATAACCAAGCACAAGCAGTTGAGCGCTGGCTTAATTATTATGATATTTTTACAAGGCACGCATTTGGTAATTTTAGAGATATACTAGACGAGGTAACCTGGAGTCCACATATGGGCTATTACCTTTCTCACATCGAAAATAGGAAAGCGAACCCTAGCCAAGGGACCTATCCTGACGAAAACTATGCACGTGAAGTTATGCAGCTTTTTACTATAGGTCTTTGGGAGTTAAATGAAGACGGTACTCGAAAATTAGATTCTAACGGTGAAGCTATACCCACCTACGATAATGATGATATTTTTGAATTTGCAAAAGTTTTTACGGGTATGAGACGCCCATTGAATAGACCGAATACTAATATTGAAGAATTGAGCAATAACTATGTGGATCCTATGAGAGTGTCTGCTTGGATGCACGATTTCTCAGCTAAGGAGTTACTAGACGGTACTACACTTGGGCCATTCAGTTATGGTGAACAAGGTGTCAGAAACGATGTGGCTGGTTTATTAGATCATCTCTTTAATCATTCGAATGTGCCGCCATTTTTTGCGCGATTCATGATTCAAAGATTCACAATTTCCAATCCCTCACCTGCATACATAGAATCAGTCGCTCAAGCCTTCAAGACCGGCACATACCAGGGTTCTGGCTCAGGAAGTAGAGGTTGTATGGAAGCTACAGTAAAAGCGGTTTTACTTCACCCAGAAGCTCGATCTACAAGCCTTGCTTATGATCCCATGCATGGTAAATTAAGAGAGCCCCTAATTCGGCTATTACATGTAGCGCGTGCTTTCGGACTTACTTCTAATCGAACCTACGGATGGTTCTATTTTAAGGATTTACACGATACAATTTTACAAGCGCCCTATCAATCGCCCTCCGTGTTTAACTTTTACCGACCTGATTATGCGCCCAATGGCGTGATTGCTGATTCTGACTTAAACGCTCCAGAGTTCCAAATCCACAATGACGTCAGTGCTCTTCAATTAGCAAATGGTCTTAAAACCTTAATTGATTACGGTATTGCAGGCGGTAATTACGGAAATATTGGGCAACGTAATCTCGTTGATTCAGTCCTAGATTTTACTTACGAGAATTCTATCTCAGGCGATACATCCGAATTGGTAGATCATCTAGATTTGTTACTATGTGCCGGGAGATTAAATTCTAAAAATCGAGTAGCTATTCAGACAGCTGCTAGTAATCCGAGTTTAAATTTAACAGGTATTGATAAAGTTAAATACTTAGCAGGTTTAATCGTACTTACACCCGAATTTAACACATTATATTAAAATGGATATTAAAAAGAAAATTTCGAGGCGGCAATTCATCGGGCAGGCCAATTGTGCCGCTGTAGGTACGGCCTCGCTTCTTTCTTCCTTACTATCACTTCGCTTAACTGCTGGTGCTGCATCAGCATCTAACTTTACTGATTACAAAGCGCTAGTATGTTTATTCCTAAATGGGGGCAATGATTCTTTTAACATGCTCATACCAAGGCAACAAAATGCCTATAATGAATATGAACAGGTACGTGGGGGTGTTGGTGGTAGTGGCTTGGCGATTGCTAGATCAGAATTACACCAAATTACATCCTCACTCCAAAATACAACAGCTGGAGCTGGATATAGCGACTTTGGAATTCACCCTGACCTGCCCTATTTAAAAACTCTCTATGACCAAGGGGATTTAGCCTTTGTTAGCAATGTAGGTTCACTTATAGAGCCTACTTCACTGGTACAATACAACGACGGATCTCATCCTCTACCAGAGGGGCTATTCTCTCACCCAGATCATCAAATTCATTGGCAAACTTTAGTCCCTCAGGTGCGTGGTTCTAGCCCTAAGGGTTGGGCAGGACGGATGGCGGAAGTCATGTCTCATGCAAACCAGCAGAGTAATATAGCTATGAATATTTCACTCTCTGGTGCGAATGTGCTACAGTCTGGGATTACTACCGTACCCTACATGACCGATCCTGGTGGTGTAGTAGAGTTAAATAATTACGGACAAGACCCAACTCTATCGCTGGCCGTCGACGATATATTGGGCCAGCATTATCAAAGTATCTATTCCAAAACTCTTGCTCAGGCGAATCGTAAATCGATTGATGCTTCCGTAGCCTTTAAATCTGCGCTAGATAGCCTCAGCGCACCCTTCGACCCGACTGCAATTAGTAGTGAGACTCAAACCTACAGGCGTCTTTCTATGGTGTCGAAAATTATTGAAGCACGAACAGCTCTTAGTATGAACCGACAAATATTCTTTGTCGAACGAGGAGGTTGGGATCATCATAATGAACTTTTAGCACCACAATCGAATCTCTTCATCGAGCTCAACGAAGCAATAGAGATTTTCTGGACCGCGATTCAAGCTATGGGTCTACAAAATAATGTGGTACTCTACACCGCCTCAGATTTTGGACGCACATTAACTTCAAACGGGAGCGGCTCTGATCACGCTTGGGGAGGAAACCACTTTATAATTAGTGGTAGTGCTAATGGTGGTGAGATCTACGGAAAATATCCAGATCTCGCTTTAAATAATAACTCTACTGATCTAGGACGTGGACGTATCCTTCCAACTACCTCTGTAGACAGCTACATGGCAACACTCGCCAATTGGTATGGCGTGCCGCCATCAGAGCTTAGTACAGTTATTCCTAATGTTAATAACTTCAATATAGATCTAAGCAACCCTACTGCTAATTCACCACTGGCAATACTCAACAGCTGATGGCAAAGTATACTCTCATCAAAAGATTTAATACTTCTGCGCTTATTTCCCTCCTAGCATGCTCATCTAGTTGCCTATTTGGATCCTCTTATGTTGCAGTAAGCAATTTTACAAGCCAAACTGATAACTGGGGGGGAGGTGCTCCTTCTACCCTGAGTACAATCGATGCAATTAGTGCAGGAAATTCATATTTGCGTAAAGAAATTAATATAAATGGTGATCAAACTCTGCAGAACAGAATGGTAGTTCGTAGGCCAGTTAATTCTAACGCCATTGAAAATGACCCTTGGTTGGGAGATTTTATCGCAAAAGAAATCCAACGGGTAGAATTGGACTTTAATAATTGGAGTACAGACGAACCTGTCTACTTACGTTTAGCACTCTCGAATGTGACAAATCCTATGATTTCCTCGGGCACTTGGTGGGTGAGTACAACGTATTCCACTTTCGCACCAGAAAGTGGATGGGGTAGTGCTAGCTTTAATATTATCGAGGAAGAGATGCGACGTGTCGGAGATTTTAACGGAGGCTTTGGACTGGATTCGTTTTCAGAAACTATGTCAGACATAAAGGGCTTTCGCTTTATTTCCTCTAGTTCCGGATATTCTGCACTTGGAGACCAATTCTCTGGATCGATCGGAATTGATAATGTTAGGTTAATTTCAGCTATTCCAGAGCCAAGTACAACCGCTATAATTATGGGCTTA
Source organism: Puniceicoccaceae bacterium (assembly GCA_902603705.1). Taxonomy (GTDB): domain Bacteria; phylum Verrucomicrobiota; class Verrucomicrobiia; order Opitutales; family Coraliomargaritaceae; genus Thalassobacterium. Next base: position 26,776 of record CACKVQ010000003.1, on the reverse strand, counting down.
TTATCTACTCTATCCCTGTCGAGAAGGCGGCGCGCATAGTTGTCGTTTGTGAGTTTGATGGTAGCAAAAAGCCCAGGCTTCGTATTTCCATACAATTACTTCGACCTGCCTAATATTAGTGCAAAATATTTCTCCTAGTAATATCGAAGAAATTTACCTTGCAGGTGGTTGCCTGTGGGGTGTGCAAGAATTCATACGCCATTTACCGGGAGTAGTTCAGACCGAAGCTGGTCGAGCGAATGGTAGTAGCTACAAACTAATAGGTCCTTACGATGGTTACGCTGAGTGTGTAAAGGTACATTTTGAACCTACTAGAGTAAGCGTAGAACAGTTAGTCCAATACCTCTTTGAAATCATAGACCCTCAGAGTCTAAACCATCAGGGACCAGATATTGGAGAAAGATACCGTACAGGTGTCTACAGCAGGAACCCTGAGCACTTGAGAGCCACTAGAGACTTCATCGCTATTCAAGCTAATGCAGCCTCTATAGTAGTTGAGGTATGCCCGCTTACTAATTATCTACGCAGCGACAATAAGCATCAAGATCGGCTGACAAGGCGACCTGCAGATGCCTGCCACCTTCCAAGTGAATTACTACACAAATATAAGCAGTAAAGAGGATAAGAGTAGTTTAAGCCCGCTAAAGCTAGAAACACTCAATCAGAGAGCGTGCCCTTGGTGCTTGGAAGTGCACCACCTAGTCGGCTATCAATCGTAGTCGCGGTGTCAAGGGCGCGCGCAAAACATTTGAAAATTGCTTCAGCTACGTGGTGAGGCTCTTCGCCATATTCAAGTTTTATGTGCAAATTACAAGCTGCGGCATTAGCAAAGGCTTGAAAAAACTCTTTGACTAGCACGATGTTAAAATCACGCACCATAGAGGTGTTAAAATCTACATCATAGACAAAAGCTTGCCGGTTGGATAAATCGATTGCTACACGAGCAAGCGACTCATCCATAGGTAGAATAAAAAAACCGTAACGGCGAATTCCTCGTTTCTGATAAAGTGCGTCTTTGAACACTTGGCCTAATACAATGCCAGTGTCCTCGACTAAATGATGATAATCTACTTCGATATCTCCGGTTGCTTGAATCTTTAAATCAAATAAACCATGTTTGGAAAAAAGGGTTAGCATGTGATCGAGGAAAGGGATACCTGTCTGTATATCAGATATACCTGTACCATCAACATTCAGCTCCATTTGAATCTGAGTCTCTTTAGTATTTCGAGTGATTTTTGCTATGCGTGCTTCAGCCATGATTCGACAGCGGTTAAAAATAACTTCATTTGTTCATCAGTTCCTATGCTAACGCGAATGAAAGAGCAAGTTAAAGGATTTGAGGCAAACATGCGCACAAGCACTTGGTCTACCTTTAGTTGCTCAAAGAGGTCCTTAGCCACTTCTTCACCAGCATCACCGTCCGCATTTTTTGGCTCGGTAAAAAGGAAATTACTAGAGGATGGATACGTAAACCATCCAAGTTTATCGAGCTTTTCACGAACTAATTCTCGGGTCTTTATTACTTTCTGCCGCTGAATCTCGAAATAATCAACATCTTGCAGCGCAGCTAATGCGGCAGCTTGGGCTAATCGGTCAATGTTGTAAGGATCACGAACACGATCAAGAAGTGAAATGATTGGGGCTGCAGCGAGAGCGAAACCAACCCTCATACCTGCTAGTGAATAAGATTTAGAAAAAGTACGAACGACAACGAGATTTTCATATTCTTCAAGTAGAGTTACAGCTGATTGCGCACCAAAATCGACATAGGCTTCATCAACAACCAATAATCCATCAATCGCTTGGAGCGCAGACTCGATCTCATGAAGCGTGAAGGCAACACCAGTAGGAGCGTTAGGATTAGTTAGAAAAACGACTTTTGCTTTTGTAGCAGCAAGTGCCTCAATGTCCAGCTTCATATTTCGGTCGAAATTAACATCGGATAAAGCTTGTCCTGACATACCAGCGAGCACTGGATACAACGAATAACTAGGTACGGTATGTGCTGCACCTAAATCGCGAACAAAGCAACGCGTTATGAGGTCTAAAATATTATCCGACCCATTTCCAATTATAACATTTTGCTCAGTGATTCCAAAGTGTTGGCCTATCATCACACGCAGCTTATTACTAGTTGGCTCGGGATACTTGCGTAAGTTATCCAATTCAGCGGCTATTGCCTGCACTACAGAAGGTGAAGGTGGGTAGGGGTTTTCGTTAGTATTAAGTTTTACCCAATCCTCATCCTGTGGCTGAACACCTGGTACATAGGGATGCAGATCTTGTATATGCGGTTGCACACGCTGCTGGGCGTTGAAGGTCTTTTTCATACTACAATAAAACAAAGAACTAATCGTCGCTTCGACTCAACAGAGAATATATACGCTTTATAACATAAAATACATATAGGAAACAGTACTATTTTCAAACTAAACACTAGCCTTTTGCTTACAATTATTTAAATCTATTTATCTTTGATTCCTTTATCACGAATTCCATGAAACCGACTCTAGTTTTACTCGCCGCCGGAATGGGTTCACGCTACGGCGCCTTAAAGCAAATGGAGACAATGGGACCAAATGGCTTAACTATGATCGACTATGCCGTCGCAGATGCCTGCCGAGCTGGTTTTGAGAAAGTTGTCTTTGTTATCCGTAAGGACTTCGAGTATGCCTTTCGCAGGCAAGTGGGTGAAAGGATCAGTAAGCTAGTATCTGTGGAGTATGCCTTTCAAGACCCACACGACTTACCTACTCCCCATAAGTTTCCAGATGAGCGGACAAAGCCTTGGGGCACTGCACATGCTGTACGCGCAGCAAGTGCTTACATTAATGAACCTTTCGCTGTGGCGAATGCGGATGACTTTTATGGGATAGATAGCTACAAAAAAATGGCAGCGTATCTAAATGCAAACCTAGAGCGAAAAGGCATTACAGCAAGTATGGTCGGTTATATCCTAGGTAAGACTTTGTCTATGCATGGCACAGTCAATCGTGGCTTGTGCGAGCTAGCCGATGATAAATTAAGGAATGTCAAAGAATTTACTAATATTAGTGAGGATAGCTCAGGCGTAGTATATGGAGATGGCCCTGGCGGTCAGCGTGTTGTTCTTAATAAAGAAGCCATCGTATCAATGAACTTTTGGGGTTTTAATACTGCTATATTTGAGCCGCTCGAAATTCACTTTGAAGCATTCCTGCGTGCTCGTGGCACTGAGCTACTATCGGAATATTATTTACCTGATTTTGTAGATACGCTGATAAAGGAAAAATCTATTCAATGTTCAGTCATAAAAACTGAAAGTCAGTGGTTCGGCATTACTTACCCTAAGGATAAAGTTAGTGTTGTTGAGAGCATTAACAAACTGACCAATTCAGGCTAGTGATAATCAACTTCACAGCCTTATAGTCAGCGATTGCCCGTGGGCATCCAATTGTTCTATCCGGGCGAAACTTTCTACTACGGGAGCGGCTTGCGCTAAGCTCTTAGCGTCATAACGAACTGTACTTGAACGACGCATAAAATCAGTAGCTTGAAGTCCGCTAAAGAAACGTCCTGCACGACCAGTAGGTAGAGTGTGACTAGGGCCAGCGGTAAAATCGCCTACAACTGTAGGTGTAAAGTATCCCTGCAGGATAGAGCCCGCGGTGGTGACCTTTTGAGTGAGTGGCTCAATTGACCGGTCGGTGACTTGTAACTCTAAGTGTTCAGGAGCGATATAGTTCGCCACCTCAGCAGCCTGATCCAGTGTTTTACAAGTGACAGCAAGAAAGCGATTTTTAAGTATTTTAGCGCACTTGTCTGCGCTGCTTAGAGTAGCTAACTGCTTGTGAAGCGCTTTTTCTATTTTACCGAGTAGCACCTTACTGGTAGTCGCAATATAAATAATTTCTTTACCACTACCATGCTCTGCCTGAGCAAGAATATCCGCGGCAATATGACAAGGACTAGCACCCGCATCTGCGATTACCATTAGCTCGCTAGGACCCGGCAAAAGGTCGATCCCTACAGTACCTAAAACTTGGCGCTTTGCTTCCATCACAAACGCATTACCCGGCCCGAAGACCTTATCTACAGCTTGAATTGTTTTAGTACCATAGGCCATAGCACCAATAGCTTGGATACCTCCGACTTTGTAAACCTCATTAACTCCTATCATGGATAAAGCAGCAAGCGTACCTGAGGAAATTTTACCCTCTTTATCAGGTGGTGTGCAGACCGCTATCTGAGGACACTTAACAAGCTTAGCTATCACAGCAGTCATGACCACAGTAGAGACAAGGGGAACATTACCACCAGGGATATAAAGACCAACACGCTCAATTGGATAGAAGCGCTCACCAACTTCACCACCTTGAGTATTTTTAACTTTCCAGTTTTTAGGTAAAGTTTTTTTATGAAATGCTTTAACTAAAGAAATTGATGTGCGTATCGCTTTACGTTCGTCTGATTTCAGGGAGAATACTGAAGATTTAATCTCCTCTGGACCCACCCTTATAGACTTGGAATCAAGTTGAGCACCATCGAACTTTTTGGTATATTCGAGAACAGCAAGATCTCCCCGCGAATGAATATCAGCCAACACTGAACTGACGACACCACTGACGTCTCCGCTAACGATGGCCATATCGCAAAAGCTACTAAGTGTCTTGTAGAATTTTGGCGTGTCGGAAAAATCGATCTTTTGCATGATACTTTAAATGCAACACTTGAACACAAGCTCTGCAAGTCGATTGATATATTTCATGCTACACTTCATAAAAAATGAATTAGAAGTGAGATATTATTTAATTAATATACCTCGATATTACTCCCATTCAATAGTACTGGGAGGTTTTGAGCTGATGTCTAGTACGACCCTATTACATCCATTCACTTCGTTAATGATGCGACTTGAAATAGTGCGGATCACTTCGTAAGGCACTCGTGCCCAGTCGGCTGTCATCGCATCGATACTCTCAACTATACGAAGGGCGACTACATTTTCATAGGTCCGTTCATCCCCCATCACGCCAACGGTCTTCACTGGAAGGAATACGCAAAATGACTGCCAAACTTTATAATAAAGGCCTGCAGAAATCATTTCTTCCTGTAGTATGGCGTCTGCCTTACGCAACACATCTAGATCCTTTTTAACAATTGGACCCATGACACGAACTCCTAGGCCCGGGCCTGGAAAGGGTTGTCGCCAGACTACTTCCTTAGGAAGACCAAGCTCCGACCCTAATTCGCGAACTTCATCCTTAAATAACTCACGTAGCGGCTCCAAGAGTTCGAGTTTCATCTTTTTAGGTAAGCCTCCAACATTATGGTGACTCTTGATTAACGCAGCTGGATTGCCATCAATCGAAACCGACTCAATTACATCGGGATAGAGAGTACCCTGCGCAAGAAAAGCATAATCTCCCTTTTTCTTTAGTTTTTTTACCTCTTGTTCAAATACTTCCACGAAAGTATTACCAATAATCTTACGCTTTTTCTCGGGATCATAGACACCTTTCAGACGACTTAAAAAAAGGCTAGATTTTTTGGCAACACGTAAGTCAAGATCGAAGTGATCTCCATATAGTTTCTCAACTTGCTCGCGTTCATTGAGTCTGAGTAATCCATTATCCACGAAAACACATGTGAGTTGCCTCCCAATAGCTAGATGAATCAAGGCGGCTGCAACGGAAGAATCTACCCCTCCGCTTAAGCCCAATATGACGCGTTTTTTGCCAACGCTATTACGTATCTGAGCGATCGATTCCTCAATGTAATTAGCCATCGACCACTCAGCCTTACATTTGCAGATTTTAAATAAAAAATTAGCCAGAACCTCCATACCCATCTCGGAGTGAGCCACTTCTGGATGAAACTGAATCCCATAAAAATTACGCTTGGAGTCTTGAATAGTGGCATAGGGTGAATTTTCCGTAGATGCAACAGCTTCGAAACCCCAGGGTAGTTTTTCGAGTCGATCGCCATGTGAGTTCCAGACACGTAAGACCTTAGGTAAACCCGTGAAAAGCTTCCCTTTTTTTCTAATACTTAAGTTGCCATGGCCAAATTCTCTACGTGCACTTTTAGCAACCTTACCGCCTAACATGTGCGCAATTAACTGTTCTCCGTAACATATTCCTAGGACTGGAATACCAAGCTTGAAAATAGCCTCATCAGGGCGGGGAGAGTCTGCAAGTAGAACAGACGATGGCCCACCCGAGAGAATAATTCCTTTGACACCATTTTCTTTGAGAATCTTTACCTTAGTATTATAAGGATAAATCCGAGAGAGAACATCCGCCTCGCGAATGCGGCGGGCGATTACTTGCGTGTACTGCGAACCGAAGTCAAGAACTGCAATGATGTCTGGCATTATTTAGATTACTACGAGATATGGAACAAAGAAAGAAGAAGTGATTTAAATAGAAAATGGATATTACTAAAACTGTAAACGGCCATTACTAAAGCCACATTCGGGGCAATCGCATTCTTCTCCTAGATCTGGAGCTGTGTAAATTTGACTACATTTTATGCAGTGATAGGTAACTTTAGATCGACAAGCGAAATACTTTCGCCCGTCAATCCAATCGTAATAACACCAGATAACGAAGAGCAATAGAAACCCTACCCCTAAGTAAAGAAGGAAGAAGATATCAATATTAAGCCCGATCACGGTATGTGATTAAAAGCCATTTACATCAAAGAGCCTAGTCACACTTTCATTATTATGAATGCGTTTTATGCCCTCGCCCAAAAGTTCAGCTACACTGAGTACCGTTATTGGCACACCCTCACGACACTCAACAGGTGTGGTATTAGTCGTAATTAGCTGGTCAATGTCCCCGGATGCGAGGCGTGAATAACCCATCTCGTTAAGAACTCCATGACTTACCGCTGCCTTAACAGACTTTGCGCCATTTTCTTTAAGTAATCTAGCAGCGGCACAGAGTGTACCCGCAGTTTCTGTCATATCATCAATCAAAAGTATATCACGCTCCTTAGTCTCACCAACTAAAGAAACCGCTTCAACTGTTTCTGCGCTCATGCGCCGTTTAGCTATAAAGCCGATAGGTACATTAAGCATGCCCGCGTAAGCGGAGGCCATTTTCATCCCGCCGACATCAGGAGAGAAAAGAGTTAAATTCTTTGTATCAATATCCTTGAGGCTCTGAAATAACACTGGAGAAGCATAAAGGTGATCTACTGGTATATCGAAAAAACCCTGAATCTGCTGCGCATGTAAATCTACCGTGATTACACGGTCGGTACCAGCAGAAACTAGTAAATTTGCAACGAGTTTTGATGTTATAGGTACGCGTGGCTGGTCTTTTCGATCTTGGCGAGCATATCCATAAAATGGAATTACTGCTGATATGCGCTTGGCCGAAGCGCGGCGGGCGGCATCGATCATAATGAAGAGCTCCATTAAATTCTGATTGGCCGGATTACAACTCGACTGAATAATAAAAACGTCGGACCCCCGAATGTTTTCATTAATACGTACAAAAGTCTCGCCATCAGGGAAGCTAACAACATCTGCTTCTCCTAAAGGCACGCTCAGATAATCGCATATTTCTTTGGCCAGTTCTGGATTAGAGTTACCGCAAAAAATTTTAAGGTTACATTCCTTCATCTGTGTGATAATTAATTAGACTATTTTATAAAAGAATTCACCGTTTTTTCCAATTGATCAAACCTTTTGAAAAAATCGGGTAACTTTCGCTGTAAGACAGCTATACGATTAAACTGCATCATAGGCATAGCTGGGTAGCCGCGAGCCTTACCTTGTGGCTCAATATCAACAAAGACAGAAGTACCTGCTGCAATCATCGCGCCAGTACCTATTTTTAAGTGTCCAGCAATCCCAGATTGTCCACCGATAACTACCCCGTCGCCGAGTACAACGCTCCCACTAATACCAACTTGGGCTACAATCAGGCAATGCTTGCCTACCTTAACGTTATGAGCTATCTGCACCTGATTGTCGATCTTTGTACCCAATCCAATATGCGTGCTGCCAAAACGGGCACGATCAATACAAGTATTAGCTCCTATATCCACATCCGCATCAGTAACCACATTGCCTAACTGTGGTACACGTAGATGAGCATTTTCAATAAGTTCATAGCCATATCCATCGGAACCAATAACACAGCCCGCCATGAGTCGATTACGCGGACCAATCTCACAATAGTCACCCACTGAAACACGGGAAAATAAATACGCCTCGTCAGCCACGCTAGCACCGCGACCTATAGATACATGGCTCTCAAGGACAGCACCACCAACTTGTGCCCCTGATGCAATATAGCAAAATGCGCCAATACTTGCATTGGGTGAGACTTGAGCACCCGACTCAATGATCGCACTAGGGTGAATGCCTGCTTCTGGTTTGGGTGTAAGGTTATTTTCAATATCCCTGCAGATTAGCGCCAACGCGTAACTAGGGTTCTCAGATTTTATATAAATTTGCCCCTTTTTAGGCAGCTCCTCGCAGTCAAGGGATACAAGTATAACCGAAGCCTCTGAATTTTCCAAGCAAGAGCGGTATTTGCTATTACCCAAAAAAGAGAGGTCACCAGTAACTCCTTCAGAGAGTGATGCAATTCCTGTAATTTCTCCTTCGTATTCGCCAACTGCGATGCAGTCAGCGCCTAAAATATCGAAGATACGCTCCGTAGTATATTTTATATGCATAATGTTCAAAAACAAAAAACCCTGTCCTAGTAGAGAACAGGGTTTTTGGAAAGGCAAAATTTATAAATCATTCTCCGTCATTTAGTAGAGCAATAACTGCTTCGGATATGTCGAGTGCCTCCGAAGAATAAATTACCTGATTTCTAGGTACTACTAAATCGATACCCTTTTCTAAGGCAATAGATTTAACCGCCTCGACAGCCTTTTCTTGTAGAGGTGCTAGCTTTTCCTGCTGACCTTGCTGCGCTAATTGCTGTGCTTGTTGACGGAACTGGTTAATTTCAGATTGAGCCGATTGAAGCTTCTGCCGTAGATCGTTCAACTCTACTGCTGCTTCAGCTCGAGCTTCATCGCTGGCAGCAGGATTATTTGTCTTTGTTTCTGCTGCCTGACCTTCAGCTACGATAGCCTGTATATTTTCTTGCATCTTCTGCATTTCTTCTTCAACAGGGGCAACAGAACCACGCACTTTTTCAACGGCCGCTTGAAAAGCAGAATAATCATTGAGTACTCGCTGCACATCGACAACGCCAACGCTAGCCGTCTTTTGAGCAAACAGACTAGTATAGATTAGAAAAAATGCAGATACGAGGATAAAGGAATTTTTCATATGTATTAAATATATTTTTAATTACATAAATCAAAGCTTAATTATGAGGCAAGATTAAAAGCGTGTCCCGAAAGAAAAGTTGAATTGCGAACCTCCTTCAGCACCATCTGGTGAAGTTATTGGAATACCAAGATCGAGTTTAAGCGGTGAGCCCATCATCATGATGCGAGCGCCCACTCCAATGTTATCGGCGTACTCAGACATATTAAAATCAAAGTCACTTTTATTAACAAAACCCCAATCGTAAAAAAACACTAATCCTAATGGTTCCGCAATTTTAAAAGCGTATTCCAACGAAATCATACCATATGAATTTCCTCCTACCGCTTCGTCAGGCGCACTGCTATCATCATCACGAGGACCTACCTCACGAAAATCGAAGCCTCGCAAATTATTAGGACCACCGAGATAAAAGCGGTCATAAAAAGGAACTAAATCGCTCTGTCCAAACGGCGATATGCTTCCGATACGAGCAACAATTGAGAACGACTGTTCGAGTGTATCGAAGGTCGGGATAAAATGGGCCGTGCGGGCTTCCATCTTGTAATAATCCACATCTCCACCCAGGCCTGCATACTCAAAATTTAAGCTAGTACGATTTCCTTTACGAGTAAAAATTAATGTTTCGCGATTATCTCGTAATAATTTGAGGCTAAACTTTGATACCAGTTCCTCCCCCTCAGCCCGCTGAAAAACGTTAGGTACACCGTCACCAGTAATAGAACCATCTCCATTATCTATGGCTCCAGCCGCAGATGGATTGCGGTCCACATCAAAAATATCAACTAATTCTAATCGATAGGAAAAACGTGCCTCAACTAGTTCAAAGAGTCGTCGACGTAAATAAAGCTCAAACCCTGTACGCAATTCATTATAATCGGTGCTATTATACTCCGACTCAGCACGAAACAAATCGACACCTAAAGCCAGGCGCTGCTCGAAGAGCCACGGCTCTTCAAAAGCGATGAGTAACTCATTACTTCTTGAACCCATAGAGGCACGGAAGCGGAACTTTTGGCCATCACCCTGAAAACCAGAGCGCCAGTTAAATAGATCAAAATTTCCCTGAGATAATTCAAAGTAGAGAACAGCGTTCTCAATAGAACCAAAGCCAGCACCAAAGGTGAAATTCCCAGTAGGACCTTCCCTTAATGTTACACTCAAATCTTTTCGCCCAGGAATATTAGTTGGTTCAGCATTTAGTCGGGCATCCTGAAAAAATCCAGTATTTTTCAGACGACGCTCGCTTACTTCCATCCGCTTTCTGTCAAAAACATCACCTGGAGCGAGTGCAAGCTCACGGATGATCACACGAGCTTTAGATTTGGTATTTCCTTCTAACTTTATAGACTCCACATAAAATTTTTCGCTCTCACGCACGCGAAATACTATATCGATGCGGCGGGTTTCCATGTTAGGAACACGTTCAGCCCGAACACTACTTTCAAGATAGCCGTAAGAAGCATAGTAGTCGCGAATTGATGCCGCTGCGTCGTCAACCCTTTGCGGAGAGAAGATCTCTCCTGAAACTAAACGAATATTTCTTAGAAGTTCATCATTAGTGTAAACGGTAGCTCCATCTACAGAGAATTCACCTAAATAATAAAGTTCTCCTTCAAAGACTGGTATATTAATTATAATATTTTCCGAATCAGAAAATTCAATAGAAATCTCGTCTTCATTTATCTCACAATCCAGATAACCTGAGTCACGGTAGAAACTACGTAACATATTTAAATCTTCTTTGAAGTCTTTATCAGCATATCTACCTGATCCAGTAACAAAGGATAACCAACCATACTCAGTGGTTTCCATCTGGCTGAGCAAATCCTTATCTTTGATAGATGTATTACCAACAAAATTAATCTTCTCGATGCGTGTCTTTTTTCCCTCATCGATATCAAAATTAACAATCGCGTAACCAGTCTCTTTATCGCGTTGGATTCGGTAATCAACTTCTGCGTCTGCGTAACCTTTTTCAATGTAGTAAGCATGAATTTCGTCTTTGCCCACGCTAACTTGATACTCATCTAGTGGATCACCACTCTCAAATTCACATTTGGAAACGAGTCTTAAATCAGAATAAGCTTCATTTCCGTTGAAATTAACTCTCTCGATCGTGTACTTTGAGACTAATTTAAAAATAAGATCTACAGAGTCATCTTGCGCATCAGCAAGGCGAACTTCGACAAACTCGAATTGGCCAGTACCGTAGAGTGTACGGATCGACTGATCAACAAGTACGGGATTATAGTTCATACCTCGTCGCAACTGAACATTACTTAATATATATTGATCACTGACCGATCGAAATCCTGAGAGTTCGAGGACAATATTATTAATAACTGGATACGAATCTTTCTCCTGAGCAGAAACGGATTCTGTTACCGATACGAATGCAATGCAGCAGGTGGTGGCCAATAATAAAAGATTTAAATAGCGCATACTTAAGTGGGGCGTGCGGATTACTACTTTAGCGTTTAAAATTTTCGAAACGAGTATAGCGACGGACAAAAGATAAATCAACTTCACCTACGGGTCCATTACGCTGTTTGGCAATAACTAATTTAATGTGCTCGACCTCTCCTGGCATAACGCCGTCATCGATTGCTTCGTCATCATCGCTTTTCTTAGCGCGATGGAGCAACAAAACAACATCGGCATCTTGCTCAATGGAACCAGACTCACGCAAATCAGAAAGACGCGGATTACGGTTTTCTTTTTCCGACTCGCGGTTTAGCTGACTCAGGACTAATACTGGTATGTTTAGCTCCTTAGCCATACCTTTGACCCCTCTTGATATATCAGCTATCTGCTGCTCTCTAGGGGCCCGAGAGTCTGTGCCACGTATAAGTTGGAGGTAGTCAATTATGATAAGTCCTAGTCGATTCTTAGCATCTATTCGACGGGCTTTGGCACGAATATCCAAAATTGATGAGGACGCAGCATCGTCGATCCATAAAGGAGTGCCTTTAAATTCATTCACTGCAGAAGTTATTTCCCCAATTTCTTTTTTGGAAACCAACTTGTCTCGGATTCGTTTAAAATCTACACGAGAGCGACTACAAATTAAGCGTGAAGCCAGTTGCGAAGCCGTCATTTCTAAGCTGAAGACTAAGACACCGGAGGCGGTGCGACCACCGTCAGGCTTTATAGCTCGCTCAGCCAGATTCATTGCCAGACTCGTCTTACCGACCGAAGGACGAGCTGCCAATACGATCATCTGACCAGGGTGAAAACCGTATGTCATACCGTCCAGATCTCGAAAACCAGAAAGTACACCGTCAGCATCACTACGGCCATTTAAGAGTGCATGAATATCAACGACAGCCTCGTCCAACGACTTATCAATCGGAGTAGCTGCTTGGACTACCCGTCCACTACTTATATTGTGAATCTCCTCTTCTATCTTATCAATGAATACCGAAATATCTTCCTGTTGCTCATAGCATGCCTCCGTAGCTTCCCGGGAAGTGCGAATAAGACGGCGCAAAAGATACTTTTCATAAACTATTTTAGCGTAATAATTAGCATGCGCAGGAGTCTCGATGCGGCCCTGAATGTGGTAAATTGTAGCAATTCCACCTGATTCATCTTCGGTACCACTCTTACAAAGATGATCATGTAGCACGATTTCATCAACAGGTGACCCTTGCTCATAGAGCGCTAAGATCGATTCAAAAATTACCTGATGCTGTCGCTTGAAGAAAGATTCCGGAGTGATATGAGACTCGATACAAGCGGTAATCACCTCTTGGCCTCCGTCTATTAGACACGCTGCTAGGAGTCCTTCTTCCGCTTCGATACTGTGAGGTTGTATACGAATGCTGTCTTCAGCATGCGAATTAGAACGCTTGATTTTAGAGTCCTTACCGACAGAAATTCGGCCCTTCGTCTCTGAATTAGATGGCATTACGTATTGTAATAGGACGCTACTACTGAGCCGTCAAATCAATCGTCGATATGAACAACTTCTTCTTGTGATCCCATACTCTCTTCAATTGGATTTTCAGATACGACCTCGAACTTAAGCTCCGATTCAATCTCTGAGTGGATTTTGATCGATACAGTGTGCGAACCAATGACCTTTACTGGTGAAGGTAGCTGGAGTTGTTTCCTTGTTAAATCAATCCCCTCTTCTTTAAGGCGATCAATTAGTTCATTAGCAGTCACCGCACCAAACATTTTACCACCCTCTCCTGTTTTCACGGGGATAGCGATGCTGGTCTTCTCGATACGTTCACTTAATGATCGTGCATTTTCAAACTCTTCCTGCTCTCGTAACTCGCGAGCTTTGAGAAGCGCTTCCACTTGCTTCTTGTTAGCTTGCGTAATTGGCAAAGCAAGCTTGCGAGGCAAAAGAAAATTGCGTGCATAGCCAGCTTTTACTTTGACTGTGTCGCCTTCCGCGCCGAGTCCACTGATAGCTTGAAGAAGGAGTACATGATTTTCTGCCATAATAAATTAATTTAATGTGTAATTTGTAATATAAAATTGAAGGTCTAAAGAAGAGGAGCTTTAAAAGGGAACGTCTTCGTCTAGCGAGTCACCACTCGAAGGGACATCCTCCTCATTAACATATTTTGTATCGCGTTTAGGCGGAGAATTCTCTTCATAATTATTTGAGCTTAAATCATCTTCATCACGCCCTCCGACAAACTGAAAATTCTCTAGGACCACTCCTAACTTGGATCGCTTCTGACCTTCTGGACTTTCCCACTGGTCAAGTTTCAATCGACCCTCTACCATTAAAGGGCGCCCTTTACGCATATATTTAGTAATGACTTCTGCTTGTTTGCCAAAGGCGTCAATATCGACGAATGTCGTATCTTCGCGACGCTCGCCATCCTTAGTCACATAAACACGAGAAGTAGCCAATCCCAGCTTGCAGATTGTGACCCCACTAGCAGTTACGCGGGTTTCAGGATCACGCGTAAGGTTTCCTAAAAGGATGACTTTATTGAATGAGGCCATAATTACAGTTTATTTATAGTATTATTTAGATTCTATGAAAATACGGTTGATACGCTTGTCGAGTTTTAGTTTCTCTTTAAATATAAGTGGTAACTTGCTGGTAGACTCGAAATATATTTCGACGTAGTGCCCCTGCGTAAAGCGACTATCAGCAGCGCGAGCAAATTCGCGCATACCTAAGTCTTCACTATCGCTTGGTTCGCCGCCGAGGGACCTAAGAAGCTCATTTAGGTCAGAAATGACCTTAGCTGAATCGTCTTCAGATTCGCGGAGGTCTAGGATAAAGGTGGCTTTATAGGTATTTTTAGTTATTACGCTCATGCGGTGTAGATTTGATTTGATTGATTGTGTTCATAGCGGCTACCAAACCATCGTTTAAGATCAAAAATAATTGATCTATATAAGTAGTTCGGCAGTCTGCTAATATAGTTTGTTCATTTTTAGTAAATTTACTTAAAACATAGTCGGCAAGGTCCATATCTTTTTGAGGCTTCGCACCAATGCCAATCCGATAACGAGCAAATCCTTGGCCGACTTGCGCAAGTAAATTTTCAATGCCGTTGTGTCCACCTGAACTACCTGAAATACTAAGTTTAGTACGACCTAATTCTAAAGTAAGATCGTCATAAATTACAAGTAAGGATTCTGGAGACAACTTAAGGTATCTAAGAACTGCACCGATGGATCGACCGCTATGGTTAATGAATGACGATGGCTTGATGAGCATAAGTTTTAGATTATCAGTTTCAAGTAACGCAGTCTCTGCTTCAAATCGAACACTATTTTTCCATGTGACGCTGTACTTTGCAGCGATGTGATCGATAAGATCGAAACCTATGTTGTGTCGGGTATTGCGGTATGCAGAACCTGGATTTCCTAAGCCGGCAATGACCGCGATGGACATTTTATAAAAGAACGTTATTGGCTAGTTAGGAAACTAACCGGGTAAAATTTAGTCACTATCAGAATCTTCCTTCGATCCTTCCTCAGATCCTTCACTAGAATCATCACTTACTTCTGTAGCTGGAACTTCATCCGCAGCGATCTCATCGACCGCTTCTGTTTTTTCCACAAATACAGTCGGTTGCTGAACGGACACAATGACCAAACTAGATTCACCTAGGTACTCAACACCGTCTACTTCAGGTAAGTCACTAATTTGAATGGTTTCACCTACATTTAGGTTAGAAACATCCGCAACTACAAAGTCAGGCAACTTAGAAGGACGACACCTGATGTCGACTTCGTGCGACTTGTGGTCAAGAACGCCGCCTTCGTTTTTCACGCCAAGACAATCTGCTTCCCCTTCCAGGTGAACAGGCACCTTAGTTTTGAAAGCGTGACCTCGCTCGACTTCTTGGAAGTCTATATGGTCAATTCTTCTTTTAAATGCATGGTGTTGAATATCTTGCACCAGACAAAGCGCTGACTCTCCTTCTTCGTCTGTGAGTTCAATAAGAGCTGCACCACCACCAATTTTACGATTTAAATCGCGAAAGTCTACCGCCGATACAGTGATGGATCGAGCATTGCCTTGGCCATATATAGAGGCAGGGATTTTACCCGCTTCACGTAGTCTGCGAGCAACGCCCCGTCCCTTTTCTTTGCGTGAAGCTATATTAAGAGTGTACTGTTGCATGTCTAAAATCTGTTATGTATTGGTTCTAAAGAAAGGACAGAATTGGTAAAAAGTCGAACACAGTAAATCGGAGGATACGAAAAGCAACCCTTTGTTTAGGGATTTTTTGAGGTAATCTGTGTAAATAGATCGCCCTACTTGTGATCACATTAGCGACATGAGATCTAATTGATTATGTTCAAAATATTCTTGATGTGATTAACATAAGATTTTGCACCTCCACTTTGATAACCTGTCTTTTCGATCAGTTCAGCTTCAGGAGAAAGTAACAAAATCGTTGGAAATCCTCGTATCGAGTACTTTTCAGCTAAAGCCTTATTTTGTAACCTTAATTCTTCAGACTGCACCTTGTTTTTCGGAAAGTCAATCTCGACTAAAACTAGCGAATCAGACGCAAATTCTTGAAAATTCGCCTGGCTGAAAACTTCATCGTCAAGTTTAATGCACCATCCACACCAGTCTGAACCAGTAAAATCTATTAGCATCGGCTTTTGCTCTTTTATTGCTTTTGCCTTTGCCTCATCAAAATTGGTGAACCATGCATTATCATCATTCTGCTCAGTCTCAGATGATTGATCACTAACATTTTGACCACAAACAGTGATATTAATTGTAAGTACAGTTGTGATAAGAATGTGTAAAAAAAAGCGCATAATGTTAGAATTTTAAAATTTTTGTGTAGAAAAAGAAACTTTCTAAATATAACACAACATAGCTTGCAATAAGGCAGCCAAAAGTCAAAGTATACTACATGACATTTATAGTTTTAATTATCGTACCGATAGTAGTAGGCCTATGGGCTCAGATGAAAGTTAAGAGTGCTTATGGAAGATATGTAAAAGTTCCTTCTCGAGGCCGTATAAACGGCCATGAGGCTGCTAGAGCAGTGATCTCTAGTGCCGGCATACATGATGTGGAGATCGTAGAATGCCACGGAACGCTTACAGATCACTATGATCCAAATCATAAGCGCCTTGCACTCAGTCGCGACAACTATCGTGGCTCCAGCCTGGCAGCACTAGGAGTAGCCGCGCACGAAGCCGGTCACGCAATCCAACACAAGCAAGAATATGCCCCGCTTAAACTACGTATGTCGCTGGTACCAATCACGGGATTCGCATCACAATTTTTACCTATGATTATGTTTGGTGGTTTCTTCTTTGGCTTTGGTCCAGTTACAATCAATATCGGAATCGCCATCTACCTAGTTCTGACTGTCTTCCAGCTTGTAACTCTACCTGTAGAATTTGATGCAAGTAAGCGAGCGAAAGCTCAGCTTGTTGGTCTTGGCATCGTCGAACCAGACGAAATGCAAGGCGTTACCAAGACACTCGACGCTGCAGCCTACACATACGTCGCAGCATTCGTTAGCAGTCTGGGCTGGCTGCTGTACTTGCTCGCTTCAAGACGCTAAACAAGCAAATAAGATCTGTGCTTGAGCACTTGAGAGTGGTTTATATCGACTTTACCAGTCGACTTGTGTTTTGGATCGTGTAACTATTTATATATGCTCCATTACCCCAACGCAGCCTGGTTTGTTGGCTCGCTCGCCCTCATTCTGTCGTCACCGCTTATTCATGCCATTATACTCTACAGTGGAGATAATTCTTCGAATTTAGCAGCTCCCAACAGCGCTCGTTCAGACATATTTGATGCAGTTGCAAGGGTCTGTAATTCGACTGGAGAGCAAACCTCTGGTAGCGCGGTGCATATAAAAGGTAAATATATGCTAACAGCTAACCATGTTAGCAATCGTACCCATGTCACTTTTGACGGCAATAGCTTCTTTATTAGAGATACCGCATTCACACCTGTTAAAATCGGAAACACCGACATGAAGCTGTTTAAGTTATTGGAGGACCCTGCACTCCCAGAAAAAACTCTCTACACGGGCACAAATGGTGGTGTCGGAAGCACAGCTACTCTTGTTAGTTGGGGTAGAGCTAGAAACCCAAATGTTACCGATCCAGACTTCACCAGTACAAATATCTGGCAATGGGGTAATAGTTCTACAGAATTGAAACGCTGGGGTACCAACAGAATAGAGACTAGCTTAAATAGACTTGGTTACGGCGGAGATTACTACGATGTTCTTGTTACTAATCTTAGTCCATACGCAGGCAGCAATGAAGCAGGTGCCGCTATCTACGACTCAGGTTCTGGGCTTTTTGTAAAAAATAATGGAATCTGGAAATTAGCAGGTATCACCAGCTACGTTATTAGCCCAACTACACCACAAGGAACCAGCACAAATACTAGCACTTTTCATACAAATTCTGATAACAGAGACTTGAATTACTTTGTTCGAATCAGTACTTACGCCTCTCAAATTGAAGCAGCTATTCCAGATATTTCGACCTATTCTGGCTGGAAAACCGATCATGGTCTGTACGGCAACGCAGCTGAAAATGAATCCGATACTGACTCCGACGGAATAGAACAGCTACTCGAATTTGCATTGGGAGGAGACCCAAATACAAACGATGTGAGTATATTGCCCAGCTTAGCTTCAGTTGAAGACGAAGGAAGTACCTACATGCAACTTACTGTAACTCGGCCCATAGGTCTAGTAGGTGTTACTTACACTGCACAAACAACAACTAATCTAAGCAACTGGCCGAGCGACTCTACGGGTATTTACGATCCTACCCCCACTGCACAAGACAATGCAGATGGCACAGAAACTCTTGTTTATCGACGTAGTCTGGCCGAATCGGAAGCAGCTGAAGCCTACATGCGCATCAAGATCACAGTATCACCATAAATAACTTGACGCCGCATTACGCTAATCCGACTTTCAAACTCTTTTAGAGTCGGGCCGTAGCGCAGTCTGGTAGCGCACTTCGCTGGGGGTGAAGGGGTCGCAGGTTCAAATCCTGTCGGCCCGACCATTTTACTGTATTATCAACGATGGTTATTAGTGTCTTTGATCCTCAATTATAATCCATATCTTTGCGAAATCTTCTAATACAGAGATTTTAAATCAATAGCATCTGGCTTCCTTCATGCCCCGCGATAAAAACTACGCCAATGATATGAGTAAAAAGCGCAAAGTGCTTGCGCTAGAAAAAGCATAAACTAAATTAGTAAGTTGCTAGTAGTGTATTAAGATTGTTTAATGAATAACTCTGTGAATTTCAATGTAGAGTGAAATAGATTTTTTATAAATGAGTAAAAGTAAATCAGTGTACACAGACATTACGGAGTGTGAACTAACTTCACACTCTCTTTACGATCGTGATTTTTCTCACGACAGCTGTGGCGTTGGCTTCATAGTCAACAAAGCTGGAAAGCAAACTCATGATTTGATGCTCAAGGGGCATGAGGCTCTCTGCGTAATCCCCCATAGAGGAGGTATGAGTTCTGAAGGCGTCGGTGATGGTGCTGGCATCAATATGGATCTTTCGACTCGGTTCTTCGCTAAAATTCTGGACCGTAAATCACTCCAAAAGGGCGAGTTTGGAGTAGCTAACTTCTTTTTTCCTCACGAAAGTGGACAAAATGCTAAAATCAAAAAAGTAATTGAAGATAAGTGCGCGGAATTTAACCTAGAAATTTTACTATGGCGAACAGTCGAAGTAAATCCCGGCGTGCTAACGCAGCGAGCGCAGTCGAGGCAGCAACCGATCCACCAGCTTATTTTCGGCAAATCAAAATCATTTTCTGGTGATACAGAGAATTTTGATCATGCTATTAATGATGCACTCATCTCCATTGAGGCCGTAGCTTATAGCAATGAACTAATGCATGGCTTTTACCCACTCTCTATGAGTGCAAAGACCATGGTTTACAAAGGACGCCTCAACTCAAGGGAGATAATCCCTTATTTCAAAGATCTAACTGATCAAGACCATGAGATTAGTATTTTCTTATTTCACACACGCTTCTCAACCAATACTGCTCCAGCGACTTTTATGGCTCAGCCTTTTCGGTGGATGGCGCATAATGGGGAACTAAATACCGACAAAAAAAACCGCTTAAGCGAAGACGCCATAGCCAAGCAAAAGAATAAACGTGTTATATTTCCTAGGGGACAGTCTGACTCCGCTCGTTTAGATCAGACATTAGCACGCCGCATTGTAGAGGATAAGTTAGATATAGTTACTGCGGTAGTCGCAATGATGCCACCGGCCTGGGAAAATGATCTTTCGCTAAAACCAAACGTTCGCGCGATGTACGAATACTTTAGCCTTTATGAGGAGAAAAATGATGGTCCAGCAGCATTAGTCTTTAGCGATGGAGTTCGAGTTGGTGCCAAACTAGATAGAATGGGTTTAAGACCACTGCGTACGGTAGAAACAGCCGATTACCTTGTTGTAACCTCTGAGGCCGGACAAATTGATTTTCCACCAGAAGATGTAATCCGTCGCGGACGTATAGAATCCGGGGGAATTATCTATTTTGACCTATCAACCGGGCGCAGTTACAGAACAGAAGAGGTAAATGAACAACTCGCACGGGCAAAAGATTACAGAAAACTCTTACAAGAGCGCTCAGTACACATTGACGACCTAGCAGATTTTTCTATTTCTGACTTAGAGGATGAATACGAACTTGGGGTTGAGCAGCGCCACGTAGCCTACTCTATGAATCAAGAGAGTTTTCGCTTTCTGCTAGACCCAATGATAATTACTGCGGGTGAGAAAATAAGCGCTATGGGTTATGGTGTGGCTAGTAACATGATGACTTTTGAAGAAGGTGGTATGTCCAGATACTTTAGTCAGCGCTTTGCTCAAGTTACAAATCCACCGCTTGACTCTATTCGCGAAAAGGACGGCATGTCACTACGTGTCGCGCTTGGCAGTAAACCTAATTTCTCAGCCGGTAATACCCGTCAAATAATCCTCGATTCTCCCCTACTCCAGCGGCAACAGCTAGGACAAATTCGCCAACAAGACCAAGTGTCAGTCTCTGAAATCAGTAGTATCTTTTGTGCATCAAAAAAGGTAGAAAAAAATGAGCGTAATCTAGAAGTGGCAATTAAAGAGCTTTGTGATAAAGCCGAATCGCTAGCCCGTTCAACACGGGGTATTATAATTATCAGTGATCGTGAAATCGATCGAAGCCACGCTCCTATACCTGCAATGCTTGCTATTGCCGCAGCTAATCAGCGTCTAATTGAGAGCGGACTTAGATTCAACGTATCTCTTATCATGGAAACCGGGCAAGCTGCCAGTTCACATGATATAGCCTCTCTACTTGGCTACGGTGCACAAGCGGTCTGCCCCCTCACAGTTCATGATAGAGTATTGACGCTAAACAAGGGAGAAAATCTCCAGCTAGGTTTAGACAACTTCCAGAAAGCCATAGCTAAATCACTTATGAAGACTATGGCCAAGTTCGGTCTTTGCACCGCAGAGAGCTACATAGGTGGTGAGTTTTTTGAATCTAATTACTTGAATACTTCAGACCCACGTTTATCTCTACATTTTCCAAACTTGAATTCACCTGTTGGCGGCGCTGGCTTTGCTGAAATAGCTGCTAGTGCTGCAGAGTGGTATTTCAGATCACTTATCACTAATGAGGAGTCTGACATCCCCCATCTTGGCTTATTTAAAGAACGCCAAGACAACGCTGGACATACATTTGGTGTTGTTGCCGTGCAGGAGTATAAGAACATGACAAGCGAAGAGCTTATTTACTGCTGCGACGAAGAAATTGATCATATTTTTGAGTTATTTCAACTCACCAAGCCTAAGCACAAAGAGGCACTAGCAGCATTTCAAACGCTGAACCTCGAGATATCTAGTTTATTTAACGAACAAGAAGATATTAATAAAACGATCGAGAAAACATCAAAATACTACGGCTTAGATGACTACCCAGATGCAGTTCTTGCAATTAAAAAAGTGCTTTGTAAACATTTCAAAGAAAGGAAAACACAGATTTTTGATGAGCTCCTGTTAGGGCAAAACAAGGATGAACCAGATCAAATTCAGGATGCCATTAAGCAGTTAGTTGACGATAGCGCTGATATTAAGAATCGAGCTTATAAGTTCTTTGGTTTCGACCGGCGCACCCCAGAGCAGATAGACGCTTTTAAGTTAACTCATGCTTACTGTAATTTCGTCAAGAACCTCAATGCGGCCAGAGATGAGCGTCCTGCTGCGCTTCGTGATATCGTGTTTTTTCCTGCTGATATCACCGAGGCAAATGCCGTAGAGGATTTTGATGCAATTCTCGGAAAGCAAAACATATTAGGTAATGCACACCTTTCTGTAAGGGGCTTATTGATAGACAATCATGAAGACGGAAGTTATCATGCCAAACTACAGGGAAATAGCAATAGATCACGACTGACCAATTTAGGGAGTCATTGGCGCAATCGGTTTTCAGGTGTAAAATTGAGATGCCAGGAAGATACAATAATCATCGAAAAAATCCCGCCTTTAATGGCTATTTATCTTAATAAGCTTGTACCTGCTCCAGAACAAATAGACTTAGAAAAAGTTCAACCTGCTCACCAAATCACCCCTTACCTTACTTCGGGTGCGATGAGCCACGGAGCCTTGGTAGGCATAGTACATGAAGCAGTTTCTCAGGGTGCTAATATTGCCGGGGCACTAAGTAATTCTGGCGAGGGAGGAGAAAAATCACGCCGTTATAATACCATAAAGAGTAGCTCAATTAAACAGATAGCATCGGGTAGATTCGGTGTTTGGGCGGGCTATTTCGCTGACCCTAACCTTAAGGAGATTGAGATTAAGATAGCACAAGGTGCCAAGCCAGGTGAAGGCGGGCAACTACCAGCTCATAAAGTGAATGTAGAAATTGCCTCCTCCCGAGGAGGTACGCCACTTGTTGAACTCGTAAGTCCGCCGCCACATCATGATACCTACTCAATAGAAGATTTGGCACAACTTATTCATGATGCCCATGCTGCGAGAGTAAAAGTAATTGTAAAATTGGTATCTTCAGAAGGCATTGGTACAATCGCTGTTGGCGTGGCTAAAGCCGGAGCAGATGTTATTAATGTAGCAGGTTCGACAGGTGGCACAGGAGCTGCCGCGGTCACCAGCTTGAAAAATACTGGGCGTTCCGCTGAACTAGGCATTGCTGAAGTGCACAAAGCACTCTGCGCAAACGGTATTCGAGATAAAGTAATTCTTCGTGCCAGCAACGCACATCAAATTGGCTCTGACGTAATTAAATCTGCAATCATGGGTGCTGATTCTTTCGAATTCGGCACTACGGCTTTGATGATGCTCAAATGCGTGATGGCAAAGAACTGCAATATAAAATGCCCTGCTGGATTAACCACAAATCCTGAAGTATTTGAAGGGGACGCACGGGCTTTAGCCCAATATTTTTTGAATATTGCTCATGATGTACGTCGCATTCTTGCACGCCTTGGTTTTTCAAGCCTCAGAGCAATTAGAGGAAAAACTAGTATTTTACACCTAATTAACCATACTTCAATAGTAGGGACACTCGACTTCCGAGACTTCCTCCATCAGATAGATGAAGTTCCTGTCCAAGACCCACAATACCTAGAAGCAGATTTTTGTGTAGATGAAGTCATGATCAAAGAGGTTCGGAAAAGCTTACTTACTGGAAAGAAAGATCAAGTACTTTTCGAAGGCCCTGCCTTCGAGCTGCAAAATAATAATAAGACCGTTGGCGGACAACTGGCTATAGACATTGAACGAGCGCTGGAGCATGAACTCACAGACAAACAGGTAGAAAAGACCACTTCTATTTTGAAAGGTAAGAAAGGACGTAGATTTCTTGCTCCAGAAAGCGTTGTACTTAGAAGCAGCAAATCAGCGGGTCAATCTTACGCCTGCTGGATGAATGATGGTATGCTTTTAGAACATACTGGAACTTGTAATGATGGCTTAGGTAAGGGCGCGTGCGGCGGAATCGCAGTCGTAAAATCTCCCGGTGGAGGCAGTAAAAAGTCTGGTGAAAATGTACTAGTTGGGAATTTTGCTCTTTTCGGTGCAAGTGGAGGGCAATTCTATGTGAACGGCGAAGCGGGAGACAGATTTGCTGTACGCAACTCAGGGGCATTAGCAGTAGTAGAGGGAGTTGGTGACTTTTTTTGCGAATATATGACGAGCGGGACAATACTCAACCTTGGATCTTTTGGCAAAGGCTTCTGTAATGGTATGTCAGGTGGAAACGCATATCAATACGACCCAAACAATCTGCTTAGCAAATCTTACAGTGAAGATTCTGTAATCCTAAAGTCCTTGAATGAGGACGGTGAAGAAGCATTGGCCCATGAATCGATCATCTTGACTATGCTTAACCAACACGCTTCACGTACCGGTTCTCGGATAGCCAAGCACCTCCTCGATGACTGGCCCACTGAAAAACTAAACTTTAAATACGCGACGCCACTTGCTCTATACAAAACACAAACTGTAGAAGGTATTCTCAACTCAATGGAAGAGAAAGAGATAGTCGAAGAGCTGTCTTTCTCCATTGCTGAAGAGGAACTTAATATCCTGGCGGATGCATACAAGGAAAGTAAACCTCTACTCAATGGCGATTTCCCTAAGTACGGGCAAATAGATACTCCGCAAATGTTTAAGCTTGTTAACAGTTATTCGCATCTTGCTAAAGCTGTAGATATGGCTCGCGAACAACTCCAAGAAAACGAATTCATCTGTACAAACTCTAAAGTAGATGGTCTAGCTCGAAGTCTAATTGTTAATCAAGAACGTAAGCTGGTTGAGACTATCGCTAAAGATGCAAAATCGGCGCTCCAACTATTCTCCGCAAAAGAACTCGCTTCCAAATTGATGCGTAAAAGAATTAATGATTACAAAACATCTATGCAAGAAAGAGACATTCAGGATAATAATTCCTTAGGCACTACTGCATGGATTCTTCAGCAGGAGCGTATTAATGCGGGCGTGTCTGAAAGCTATCTGAAATTTGAAGAACACTATGCAGGAAAGTCGATAGATAATCTCTTGTAAGGGACTATAGACAGCAGTGTAATTACTCAAGAATGGAGAGCCAATAACTCAGTATATTTATACTTTACTGAAGCCATAAGCTTAAAATCTTCCTGACTAATAGACGTCGCGAACATAACGCTTGGCCTTCTTCATTTCCGAAACATAATTACTTGCCTCGTCATCAGAAAGCTTTCCGTGCTCTTTAATCACATCGAAGAGAGCTTTATCGACATCCTTGGCCATATGCTGTGCATCTCCGCAGACAAAAAAGTAGCTGCCCTGCTCTAGCCATGTGAATAGCTCCGCACCTTGCTCTCGCATGAGATCTTGCACGTAAACTTTTTCCTCCTGATCACGCGAGAAAGCAAGATCAAGACGATTCAACAAGCCACTCTCTTTCCAGTCGAGAAGTTCATCTTCATATAAAAAGTCGCTATCACGATTGCGTTCACCAAAGAATAACCAATTCTTTCCAGGTGAATTAGTAACTTCACGTTCTTCAAGAAATGCACGAAAAGGAGCTATTCCCGTTCCTGGCCCTACCATAATCATTGGCAGAGAATCATCCTTAGGGACGCCAAAGTTTTTATTAGGTACAAGATAACATTTAACAAGGGTCTCTTCTGTAATTCGATCCGCCAAGAAGGTCGAGCATACACCCTTGCGCTCATTTCCGAAGCTCTCATATCTAACGCTGGCCACAGTTAAGTGTACCTCACCAGGATGCTTATTATGACTAGACGAAATCGAGTATAGACGCGGCTGGATAGGTTTTAGTAAAGAAACGAACTTATCGCTTGTTAATTTTACAGATTGGTAATCTATTATAAAATCTATTAGATCTCTCCCCCACATGTAGTCACTCATTTCTTTTTTGTTATCCGGAAGTAGTAAGTTATTTAAATTTTTATCATCACTACGCTCTGCGAAAAAAGCGACTAATTCTTTCGAAGGTAATTTGATTTCAAAATCGTTTAAAAGCGCCTCAGTCAGCAACTTGGACTCACCATCTTTTGTGGCAATAGTCACCTCAGGATCAAAAGAGAGAGCTTTGATAATCGAAGAAACTAATTCGGGGCAATTAGTCGGGATAACACCGAGTGCATCTCCAACATTATAATCAATTTCTGAGTCCTTGAGAGATATCTCGTAATGACGTGTTTCTTTAGTAGAAGCATTTTTAGTTAAGATTTTATTGGTGAATAATTTTGCTGGAAATGGTACTTTCTTCGACCACTTTTGCTTAGTTTTATTCGTCTCGTCTTTTTTAGTGAAATTATTCCCACCAGCTCCTAAGTCAACTAGAGCAGGAAGCAATGCTGAGATCCAATCATTAAATGGCTCCTCATAATCTAAATCACAGTCGACACGGCTTAAGATTCTTTGAGCCCCTAGAGCTTCAAGACGATTGTCCCAATCTACAGCAGCTTGACAAAACAGATCGTAACTAGTATCACCAAGACCGAGTACCGCGAAGTGCGTGTTATCTAAACGAGGTGCTGATTCTACTTTCATGGCGTCCCATAATACTTGCGCATTATCAGGCATTTCCCCTTCCCCGTAAGTGCTGGTTATAATGAGAGTGCGTTCAGAGTTCTGTAAGGCTTCAGGCGTTACTTCATCCATTCCCATAACACTAGAGTGAATCCCCAGTTGAAGGGCTTTTTCTGCGGCTTCTTCGGCAAGGGATTCAGCATTTCCAGTTTGTGTTCCGTAAAGCAATAAAACTTTATTTTCCTCAGGATCATTATCTTTTTTATCTTCTTTAGAATCAAGTAGCCTCGAATTAAGCCCGGAGAGAAAGCCTCCCAGCCAACTACGCTGTTCCTCATTAAAAGGAGCATCTTTAGGAAAATAAGGATAATTTTTCATTACTTAAAATATAAAGTAATGATACCTCAATCGATTGCAAGAAAGACAACTATTTAACCAAGGTACCCGAATAAGGTTTCTGTGTAA
>CACKVQ010000002.1 GCA_902603705.1 Puniceicoccaceae bacterium | reverse complement strand
CACGTTATTTGGGACTGGAATGGGACTTTAATTGACGACACTAGACTCTGTGTCGAGGTTCTCAACCGATTACTTAAACGCCGAGGACGCGGGCCAATTTCTGAGATTGAATACTGCGAGAATTTCGTATTCCCCGTGATAAAATTTTATGAGTATCTTGGGTTAGACACGGACGAGAATAACTACGAACAGACAAGCCGCGAGTTCATCACTAATTATGAAGCGTGCTGGCTTGAGCAGTGTGTACTTCACAAAAATGCGAGTGAGGTCCTCCAGGCTATCACAGCCCAGGGCATAACCCAGTCGGTACTCTCGGCCGCACGACAGGAAACGCTCGAATTAGGCATCGCTCACTATGGGATAGGTTCGCATTTTATGGGTTTAGTGGGTACGGATAATATCCATGCGGAAGGTAAAATTGGGCGCGGCTTGTATTGGATCAAGCAATTACCTTGGTCGCCAGAGCAAGTCGTTCTAATTGGGGATACTTTGCACGATTTAGAAGTGGCTGAAGCAATTGGCTCTGATTGTATCCTCATCTCGCACGGCCACCACACAGAACAGCGTCTCGCCTCTACGGGTAAGCGAGTCGCGCATTCTTTACGAGAACTAGAGGCCTTGCTTGAATCGTAGGGCGTCTTCGTCTAAGTTTATTAATGCGACTCGAGTGGTCGGGCCCGTCATGCGTACAGCATAATTGTCTCCGATCTGGATTTTTATCTGGCCGCCTGGCATGTGTACGGTGATATCACAGTCGCAAAGACCAATTCGGTAAGCTACAGCTGCTGCGGCGCTGCTGCTTGATCCCGAGGCGAGCGTATATCCCGCTCCACGCTCCCAGATTTCAATTCGAATGTTATTTCGGTCGATGATTTTGAGAAACTGCACATTAGTTCTATTCGGAAAGTTTGCGTGTGACTCAATGGCGGCTCCGTCTTCTTTGGCTTGTTTGGCGCTAATTTCGTCTTGCACGACCACGCAGTGCGGATTTCCAATGTCGGCAATGTAGACGGTTTGTGTTTTTCCGTTAAAGCTTAGCTCTTGGCCGATACTTTGGTTTTTAAGGTCTTTGATACCGGCTTTAGTGCCTTCAGCACAAAATTCTACTCGGCCCATATCTACGGTGATTGAATCGGCACACTGGCCGACTTGGCAGGTGACCAACCCCCCGAGTGTGTCGACAGTAAATGCATCGTTTTTGACAGTGCCTGCATCATGCAGGTAGCGGGCAAAAATACGTAGCCCGTTGCCACTTTTCTCCGCTTCGCTGCCGTCGGGGTTTATAATGCGTAGAGCGTAGTCGGCTTTTTCCGTTTTAAGAGGACCATACAAAATTCCGTCGGAGCCTAGTCCGAAATTACGGTGGCAGATCCGTACGATTTCTTCTTGCTCTGGCAAGGTGCCATCTTTCGGATCGAGTACTAGGTAATCATTGCCCAGCGCATGGTATTTTGTGTACTTCATTATTGTTAGAAAAATTATAGAATTTACTGAGTTTTGCCAACACTGATCTTACTTAGCTAATAATTCTCAAAAATAAGATGCCCATTCAAATTATTGAAGGGTAGGCCGAGGTCTCAGTATTGGAGCAATTCTTTTGGTATGTCCTTATCACTGAGCCGCTCGATCTGTGCACCTATGGTGGTAAGCTTCTTTTCGAAGCGTTCGTATCCTCGGTCTAGGTGGTAAATTCGTTGAATCCATGTTTCACCCTTAGAGGCCAGCGCAGCCAAGATTAGTGCAGCGGATGCCCTCAAATCCGAGGCCATTACTTGTGCACCAGAGAGCTGACTTGCGCCTTTGATAATTGCGCTAGGGCCTTCGATCGAAATTTCAGCCCCCATTCGTTGTAATTCGGGAACGTGCATGAATCGGTGGGGATAAATACGTTCTGTAATTATGGAAAGACCTTCGGTTTGAGTCATTAAGGCCCCAATTTGAGCTTGTAGGTCGGTCGGGTAGCCAGGGTGCGGAAGCGTAATGACATCGACTGGTTTAAGTGAGCCCTTGTAGGGCGTAACACGGATATTGTCTGCGCCGAGCTCCATCGGAAGGCCTGCCTCTTCTAACTTATCTAGAAAAGCACCAAGCAGTTTTGGGGCGATACCCTTAACATTTACGTCACCCCGGGTCATTGCCCCCGCAATAATGAAGGTTCCTGCCTCTATCCGATCGGAGATAATAGAGTATTCGCAGCCATGAAGTTTTTCCCTTCCAGTGATAGTTAGCTCGGGACTACCAACCCCCTCTATTTGGGCGCCCATTTTGACGAGCATTTCGCAAAGATCTACAACTTCAGGCTCGCAAGCCGCGCACTCAAGGCGCGTAGTCCCCGGGGCTAGTACAGCTGCCATTACTATATTAGCTGTGCCGGTAACAGTGCTTCCGCTGCGGCCACCGAGAAAGATCGGTCCTCCTTTGATATCACTCGCGTCGACGTGGACATATCCGTTTGAGATATCGACCTTACAGTTGAGCTTTTTGAGTCCTTTAATGTGGAGGTCAATAGGGCGCGGTCCGATGACGCAACCCCCTGGGATCGACACCTCCGCTTTACGTAGGCGAGATACTAGGGGCCCGAGTAGGCAGACAGAAGCGCGCATTTTACGAACTAGTTCATAGGGAGCAATGTGCGTGATTTCCTTGGCTGTTATTTCCCAGACACCTGGCTCAGGTTGTATCGTATCCGCACCGATATGACGCAGAATTTCTAACATGAAGCGCATGTCGCTTAAGTCGGGTACATTACGCAGTACCACTTTTTCTTCGGTTAAGAGAGTAGCAGCGAGAATGGGAAGAGCCGCATTCTTTGCACCGCCGACATGAACCTCACCTTTAAGTGGCACATTACCGTTGACCTTAAACACATCCATCAGCGTAAAGTTTAGGAAACTGCGTTATGATTGCCGTTGCGCGAGCCTCTGCTACCATCGCCCTTTCTTCTATCCTGAGCCCGTCTATTCCCACCGCGACCGCGGTTTTGTCTATAACGACTGCCTCCTCTACCGCGTGGGTGTCCTCCGCGACCTTTACCTCTACGGTGCCCACTTTTTTTTGAAGCAGACTTTGATTTATTGCCAAAAAGTGTTGAAAGCCACTCTCCAATAATTGCTAGCACGCCGTCTTTAGAATGCTTGCTTCGACTCTTACTCGTCTTTCTTTTGGTTTGAGGCTTTCGATCGGATTTAGCACCCCGCCTATTTTTGCGCCCGCTTAGACGTTCCGCGACCCGGGCCTCGACTAAAGCTATAGCTTGAAGGGTTTCCGCACTAGGTTGAGGATTAGTCTCGCGATGCTCGCGGGGAGCCCGTTTGGGGGGTTCTGAACTCGCGGATAGTTTGCTAAGTTGGGACTTAGACTCTGGCGAAGACGAAGCATGCCCGCTGAGCTTTTCTTCTTTCAGCGCTTCAGCTGGGCTTACTTCGCCTACTTGAGTATTTGCAAGAGGAGCGAGTTCGGCTTTGAACCCACCACTGCGTCTTCTGGTACGCGGCTTTCCAGAAGCGTCTTTACTTGGTGTGTAATTCTGACTCAGAGATACGTTAATGTTTTCTTCTTCGAATTCTGGCATGGATTGTATGTGTTATTAAGTATCGCTAGAGAACAGGTATTTTTGGCGCAAGAGTTAATGTCGATAGGTAGTTAAATTGTTGGCACAACGGTAAAGGAGTAGGTGAATCCTCTTGCGTGCAGTATTTCAAGTATCTATGCTTTATGGAATGGATAAACTCGATGAAATTTTTGATCTACAAGATGCACTAAACAAACGCATTGGGGTGAATACCGACGTAATGTCGGATGAAGATAAAGCCGAATGGGTACTCAAATACACCCTTGCTATGCAGCAGGAGATTGCAGAATTAGTCGACTCGGTGCCTTGGAAGTGGTGGGCAAAATATCAGAAATTTGACGAGCAAAATGCCAAGGTTGAGGTCGTTGACCTTTTTCATTTTCTGATCTCATTAGCCCAGGTACTCGGGATGACTCCAGAGGACGTTCACAATGCCTA
This sequence comes from Puniceicoccaceae bacterium, assembly GCA_902603705.1. Lineage (GTDB taxonomy): Bacteria > Verrucomicrobiota > Verrucomicrobiia > Opitutales > Coraliomargaritaceae > Thalassobacterium. Next base: position 83,667 of record CACKVQ010000002.1, on the reverse strand, counting down.
CAGCAAGAAGAACAAGGTCAACCATGAACGCCAAGATAGCGGATATGTCAAAAAAGATGAAGATGACTCGAGGCACATTTAGGGCAATCTTTCCCTATTGAAGCCAAGATGGCAGAGTGAGTATCTGCTCCCAAACTTATATTAAATGGACGACAACCCTATCATGGTATTTCTCTACGTTGGAGCGGCAGCATATGTGCTTTATATGTATAAGGGTGATTATTTGGCGGCGAAATCGGGGCGGACTAGATCGGGGGCTATGCCAGGTGCGGAGAATGCCTCTTTTTGGGCTTTTTTAATCGCCACTTTAGGTGCGCTCTTATTGCTCGGTGTCGAGACTAGTGGCGAGATAGCTCTCGGACTCGTCGAGGAACAATCCGAGATGATCTGGTATTTCTTATTTGTTATCATCGCAGCGGGCGTGATTGAGGAGGTTATTTTCCGAGGTTATCTAGTTGTCACGGACAAAGGTAGAACATTATTTATCATTAGCTGCGTTGGCTTTTCTCTTTTTTTTGCGCTAATTCATTCCCATTTTTGGGCTACCGAAAATGGGTTTGAGTGGACTTACACAGCCAAGGCCTTTTTTAGCACGAGTATTCTATTCGCTAACTCGCTTTGGTTTTATGCTATACGGTTTGGTCCTTGGAACCCCAAACGCTCTATTTTCCCTTGTATGCTAGCGCATGCTGCCAGCAATGTAGGAGTTTTTTTAGTAAAACTTACCCAGGGCTATGTGCTTTTTTAAATCCGTAATAATATATCTAACTCTTAAGTCCCGATCGAATTCACAGCAATATCTAGCGCATTAATTAGTTGCTCCCTTTCCCTGTTTTTATGTCGCAAGGCGAATCTAAATAGGTATTATAAAAAGTTCTTTTTTTAAATTTAATATTATGGAACACATACCTAATGTCTTAGCTTCACGCTATGCTTCAAAGCCTATGAAGGCTATTTGGAGTGCTGAGGGGCGTGTCGAATTGGAGCGCGATTATTGGATTGCTGTTTTGCGGGCGCAAAAGGACTTAGGGCTTCATATCCCACAAGAGGCGATCGAAGCATATGAGCGTACAAAGGATACAATTGACTTAGATTCAATTAAGAATAGAGAGGCCGTTACTCGCCACGATGTTAAAGCACGTATTGAAGAGTTTTGTCAGCTAGCTGGGCACGAACACATACATAAAGGCCTGACTAGTCGTGATTTGACGGAAAACGTCGAGCAATTGCAAATTATACGAGGGCTCGAAGTCGTTCGAAACAAGGCAGTTGCCGCCCTACTCAAGCTCGCTGAGCGTGCCGAGGAGTGGAGGGACCTCGTGATTACCGCCAGGACCCATAATCTACCGGCTCAACCTACTACATTTGGTAAACGTTTAGCCATGTTTGGTGAAGACCTGCTGCGTGCCGTGTGTGATCTCGGTCGTATCATCGAAAACTATCCCGTGCGTGGACTGAAAGGTCCAGTTGGCACGCAGATGGATTTGCTTACTCTCTTTGAGGGTGACGTTGAAAAAGTTGCTTCGCTGGAAGCTCGTATTCTTGAGCACCTCTGTGTAGGTGCATCGCTAGAAAATGTTGGTCAAGTTTACCCTCGTGGGCTAGACTTTGAAGTTGTCTCCATATTTGTACGTATGGCTTCTGGGCCTTCTAGCTTTGCTAAGACCCTACGTATTATGGTAGGCCACGAGCTAGCTAGCGAGGGCTTCGCAAAAGGCCAAGTCGGCTCGTCGGCAATGCCACATAAAATGAATAGCCGCAGTTGTGAGCGCGTTAACGGATTCTCAGTTATTCTGAAGGGTCATCTTACAATGGCGGCAGATCTAGCAGGCGATCAATGGAATGAGGGTGACGTATCTTGCTCTGTTGTGCGTCGTGTCTTTCTTCCTGATAGCTTCTTTGCTATCGACGGTCTTATCGATACTTTCCTCACAATTCTTAACCAGATGGAAGTCTATCCCTCGGTTATAGAGCAAGAAAACCAGCGTTATTGTCCCTTTCTTGCGACTACTACGGTCTTAATGGAGGCAGTTAAGGCAGGAGCTGGCCGCGAAGAAGCCTATGAAGCGATTAAGGAACACGCGGTCGCAGCGGTGCTCGACATGCGCTCTAGCGCGATTAAAGACAATGACCTCGTTGAGCGACTGGCTGCCGACTCGCGTCTTGGTCTTACTCGCGAGCAGCTCTCGGATCTAATAGAGCGAGCCCAAGCGATGACTGGCCTCGCCACGGGGCAGGTCGACAATTTCTGTAGTAGCGTTCGCAAAGAAGCGTCTAATGTACCCGCTGCTGCGAGCTATACACCTAGTTCAATTCTTTAATGATTGCTTTCGGAAATAAGCTTCATAATACAAACGTATCTTTAATTTTACTTAACCTAAAAAACTAATGTCTGAACAACTCGAAGGTAATTGTCTCATCGCCCAATCCGGCGGTCCTACATCCGTTATCAACGCTAGTTTATCTGGCGCCGTTGCTGAAGCGCTCAATCACGAGTGTATTGAAGAAATATATGGTGGCTTGAACGGTGTACTAGGTATTTTAAATGAGCAGCTGATCGACTTAGCTGCTGAATCACAACAAAATATCCGCGGTCTTCGCTATACTCCTGGAGCTGCGCTCGGGACCTGCCGCTATAAGCTTAAGAAGCAATCTGACTTCGAGCGTGTTTTGCAAGTCTTCGAAGCGCATAATATCCGTTATTTTTTCTACGCGGGTGGAAATGACTCTCAAGATACTGCCGATAAAATTTCTAAGCTAGCTAAAGAGAAAGGCTATAACCTACGCGTCATAGGCATTCCTAAGACTATCGACAATGACCTAGTAACTACCGATCACACGCCCGGTTACGGTTCTGTGATTAAATATATTGCAACTACCGTAAAAGAGATCGCGGCTGATAATGTTGGTATGGGGCAACACGACCTCGTGCAAGTAATTGAGGTCATGGGTCGTAGCGCTGGTTGGATCGCTGCAGGTGCTGCCTTAGCCAAGCGCCGCGATGATCCTAACGCCGCACCGCATCTAATTTACTTACCAGAGATTGCCTTTACGGCTGAGAAATTTGTCTTAGATGTACAACGCGTACTACAAAAGGAAAAATACTGCGTGGTTGTGGTAGGGGAAGGTCTTGTGGATGCCGATGGTAATTACGTATCAACAGATAGTACCAGTGCCGATGCCTTTGGACACTCACAGCTTGGTGGCGCGGGTGAATACCTCCGCTCTTTAGCGGAAGAATCTCTCCAAGTTAAGGCCCGTTCAGTCAAACTAGGTATGGCTCAGCGTGCTGCGGTTCACTGCTCATCGCAGGTAGATAATGATGAAGCCTATATGGCTGGGCAAGCAGCTGTTAAGGCCGCTGTTGCCGGACATACCGATAAGATGGTTACTCTTTTGCGTGGGGAAGATGAGAGCTACACTTGCGAAACGGGTTTAGCCGACTTATCCGAGATTGCTAATGGAGTTAAAAAGCTCCCTGAGAGTTGGATTAATGAAGATGGTGTTAGTATGAATTACAACTTTTACAAATATGCGCTTCCTCTGATTCAAGGCGAGGTATCGGTGCCTTTTGAAAATGGTGTGCCTAATCTAGTGCAGCTTAATATGGAAAAGATTGCCCTTAAACTTGGTGCTCATAACTTCGAATAATTAGGGTTGCTTTATTATATCCCAATAGAGTCCTTAATGTCTTAGGCTGGGCCGGAATCCCTTCTTTATTTGGATGCTCTCAGTTTTGAGCATTTTTGTTTGTGTCACTTGCTTATCCTAGCTGGTTAAAATATGAGGCTATTAGCCTGTGATGATTTTATTTGAGTCCTCCGTTGGGACATATTAAAGGATATTGATATGAAAGACGCTGGCTAATTGTAGCTACTATTTTAAGGAGCTAAGATTGACATTTTGAAGTCTCGATCTAATCTTTATCATAGTCGTTGCCGTACAGCTTCGTAGAGGCAGACGCCTGCTGATACCGAGACATTCAGACAATCTACTGTACCCGCCATCGGAATACTAATAAGATGGTCGCACAGATCACCCGTTACTTTTCGCAGGCCCCAGCCTTCACTGCCTAAGACAAACGCGGTCGGCCCTTTTAAGTCTAGATCATAGAGTGAGTCGTTACCACGATCCGACGTACCTACGATCTTAACACCCTTATCGTGGAATTTTCTGAGAAGTACACCGATATTTTTAATGCGTAGGAAGGGAACATCATCTGCTCCGCCGCAAGAAATGTCGCGCACTGTTGGCGTGATACCGCATGCGCCCTTGACTGGTGCCAATACTGCCGCGACGTTAGCTCCTGAGGCTGTGCGTAGACAAGCTCCTAGGTTGTGCGGATCTTGCACACCCTCAAGCACCAGTATAAGGGGGTTCTGGGTACGATCAATGAGATTGAACAGATCGTTCTCGTTTTCCAGGTAGATGACTGTCCCCCCTGAGGAATGACGAGGCGGACGCTTAATTTTGTTAATTGAATTACGACCCATGTGAAGCGTGGTGAGCTTTGTGCTCGTTAAATTTGTGCCTATCTGTAAATCTCACGAATACCTGAGCGAGGACAGATGTGAAGTATTATGTATGTCCTGTAAGTGTCTGTTTGCTACAATAGTTCTGCTTGAGACCCATCCTTTGGTGATAGGCCCATAATGCGCCAGCCTTTCTCGGTCAAGACACGACCTTGGGCGGTACGCTTTAAGTAGCCTTCTTGTATCAAAAAAGGCTCGTGTACTTCTTCTAAGGTGTGTGCTTCTTCACCTACTGCGATTGCGACTGTACCAAGTCCAACCGGGCCACCCGAATAGTTCTCTGCTATGATACGTAAAATTTGTTTGTCCATCTCATCGAGACCACGTTGGTCGATCTCAAGTAGTTCTAAGGCGGCGGCGGCGCTGGCTTGGGTTATGGTGCCGTTGCCACGCTGTTGGGCGTAGTCGCGGCAGAAATTGACCAGATTATTGGCTATACGGGGAGTCCCTCTGGCTCGACCAGCTATTTCGGCTGCCCCGGATTCTTCAATAGAGACATCGAGTAGACCACAGGTGCGCTTGACGATACTCTGAAGGGTAGCATGATCGTAATAACTTAGGCGGGATTGAAGGGTGAATCTACTACGCAAGGGTGCCGTAAGCAACCCCATTCGAGTAGTAGCTCCTAGTAGAGTGAAGTGGGGCAGGTTGAGCCGCACACTACGCGCGTTGGGCCCCTGGTCGATCATGATATCGATACGAAAATCCTCCATTGCGGAGTAGAGATATTCTTCGACTGTTTTGGAAATACGATGAATTTCGTCAATGAAGAGAATATCTCCCTCATTCAGATTAGTAAGTAGGCCTGCTAAGTCGCTAGGTTTGTCGATAACTGGCCCGGATGTAATACTAACCTTGGTATCCATTTCGTTACCTAATATAAGTGATAGAGTGGTCTTTCCTAATCCAGGGGGGCCGCTAAGGAGAATATGATTTAGCGCTTCGCCGCGATCGCGGGCCGCACCTACCATGACTTGAAGCCGCTCAATAGTCTTCTCTTGTCCAGTAAAGTCATCAAAAGTATGAGGACGTAGTATAGACTCTTGCGCGTTCTCTGGTGCGGACAGTGTTTGCTCTATAAAGTCGGTTCCGGTTGCTGGGTCTTCGGGCGAAGAGGACATTTTATTTTTGGCTATGAAGGCGCACGTTTTAGGGTGCTCCGCCTCTAAGGCGAAAGCGAAAATATATCAATTGGTGATGGTTTTTGATTAAGTGAGGTAAAAGACAAAAATATCTGCATAAAATATGACTAGCTTAAATATTTTATTCATTTGGTCTAAATATAAATTACTGCAGTACACATAAAATAAGTTGAAGGTAATACTCTGTCAAGGAGGTGGTATGAGGACTTTGTCTTTGGCGGGGCGGATTCCATATCACCAGAGAAATATTATTTTGGTATTTAATTTGTGAGCAACTAAAGAGTGGCCAGTCTTTATAATAGGCCGTCCCTTCGTAAAAGCGCATCCGGATTTGGCTCTCGACCCATGAAGTTACTAAAGAGTTTAGCTGGTTCGTCGGAGTTTCCTTGGGCAAGGATTTTGTAGCGGAACTCGCGGCCAGCATCTGGATTGAGGATGCCGTCTTTTTGAAAACGGGTGAAGGCATCGGCATCTAGTACTTCAGCCCATTTATAACTGTAATAGCCAGCTGCGTAGCCAGTGGGGCTGCTGAAAAGGTGGCTGAAATTGAATACGTTACTCTTAGGTTGAGTCTTGTATTTGGGACAGTAGTCATGGAGCACATTTTCAACAAAGGTGTCGAGTTCCTCTTCGGTGGAGTTCGGCCAATTAATGTGGAGTTCTAAATCCATCTTGCTGAAGGCGAGTTGACGGACGCAGGCGCTAGCTTTCATGTAGTTGCGGGCGGCGAGCAGCTTATCGAAGAGCTCCTGTGGAATTGCTGAACCAGTCCGGTAATGACGTGCAAAGAGGTCTAGACTCTCACGCTCCCAGCACCAATTTTCCATAATTTGAGATGGTAATTCGACAAAATCCCAAGGTACATTAACGCCGTTAAGTGATTTTACTTCAACGTCTCCGCAAAGATGGTGAAGCAAGTGCCCGAACTCGTGGAAAATGGTCTCTACCTCACGATGAGTGAGCAGCGCGGGTTGATCGCCGACCGCGGGCGTCAGGTTGCCGCAAATCAGGCCAAGGTGTGGACTACGCTCGCCGAGAGAGCGGTCTCGGTTGCCAGTAATTAAGTAGTTCATCCATGCGCCGCCCCGTTTGGCCTCACGTGGGTGCCAATCGGCATAAAAGGAGCCGAGGTGTTCGTCGGTTTCTGAGTCGAAGAGGTCATAAAATTTTACCTCGGGATGCCAGGTCTCGGGTGTATTTGTAATTAACCCTTGTGCTTCAGAGTTTCGTAGCTCTTTTACACGAATACCAAAGATAGTCTGGGCGATTTCGAACATTCCGCTTATAACACGATCGATAGGGAAGTAGGGGCGTAGCACTTCTTCGTCGAAGGCGTAATTGGCCTTGCGTTGCTTCTCTGCCCAATAGCCGACTTCCCAAGGTTCTAAGAGTGGTGGATGGTCAAGGGACAAACCCTCTTCTGCAGCTTTGTAGCGGCGAAGCTCTTCGGCTTCCTTTTCAAATTTGCCACGCACTTTTTGAAAAATTTCTTCGCCGAAATTGAGAGCGGCTTGACCGGAAGCGGCCATGCGGCGCTCAGTGACATGGTTGGCGAAGTTTTTCTGTCCGACGAGTTGGGCGAATTCGTGTCGGAGGTCGAGGATTTGGCGGACGAGCTTGTGGTTGTCGTGATCCCCACTGCGCCCGATAGCGGCATAGGCGGACCATACCTCTTTGCGTAGCAAATCGTTGTCGGCATAGGTCATGACAGGTATGTAGCTGGGTGCTTGCAGGGTGAAGCGCCACCCTCTTTGGCTCTTTTGTTCCGCGCTTTGGCGGGCGGCGGCGAGTGCAGATTTTGGCAGGCCAGATAGCAGCGTCTCGTCGGTGATTATTTTCTCCCAGGCATTAGTTGCATCTAGGCAGTTTTCAGAGTATCTTTGTGTTAGATTTGCCAATTCACTCTGTATTTCGCTCGCGCGTTTTTTATTTTTAGGCGAAAGATCGGCACCAGCTTCCCGAAAGTCAGCTAATGTCTCTTTTATATATCGCTTTTTGGTTGGAGACAGAGCTTCAGATTCGCTGCCTTGATCATATTTTTTCAGGGTTTCCCAAAGACATTTGTTCAGCGGAATACTGGCGATAAATGCGCTAACCTTTGGCAACATAGCATTGTGGGCGGCGCGATGTTCGGGAGAATTGGCTACTGAATCAAGGTGGCTGACTAGTCCCCAAGCCCGATTGAGTGTATCTAAGGTTTCGTCGAGGGCTAAGATAGTATTCTCGTAGCTCAGAGGACCCGCTTGGTTGGCTACTAGGTCAACAACTTTCTGTGCATCGGCTAAGGCCTTATTAATATCAGGCTCGATATGATCTGGCGTGAGGGTGGACCATCTGATATGAAAATTGTTCTGAAGGAAGGGATGTTTCATTGAAGAAGCTCAGAGAGTAGGGACTATGGGTAGATGATAAATCTGAAACTAGTTTTTAATTTTAATTTGTTTATGTCGTTACGCAGTGCAACCATACTTGTGCACTTTCATACGCATGCCGTTTACTTACAGTATTGATGAAGCTCGGTCTTGTCTTCACTTTGTGTTTTTGAAACTATCTTAATATATGGCTCGTTTTCGATCGTTTTTATTTCCTGGTGCTTTAATCGAAGCTCACTTACTCACTCTAGATGCTCGTGAGAGCCATCATATGGTACGAGTTCTGCGGGCCAAAGCTGGCGAGAGCGTTGAGGTGCTAGATGGTAAGGGTAGTCGCTATTTTGGGCATATTGTAGACGCGAAAGCTAAAGCGGTAAAGGTGGAGATCGAATCAGTTAAGCACACATCTAAACAAACTCCGAAGGTGACTTTACTGCAGTCAATTCCCAAGGGTAAAACAATGGACCTGATCCTACGTATGGCTACGGAGATAGGTGCAGCGCAGGTTCAACCAATATTCACAGGTCAAGGCGATGTTCAGATTCAGGATAAACGGCTACTTTCAAAAGTGGATAAATGGAAAGTTACAATGATCGAAGCATGTAAGCAATGTGGACTAGGCTACCTTCCGGAACTATTGGAGCCCGTCTCTATTCAAGAGTGGTTGAGTGCCCATCCTCCGACAGAGGGGACTCTGCGACTGGTTGCCAGCTTGGAGACGAGTAGCGGCTCTTTGCTAGATACTTTAGCTAATGCCCAATTAGTGACAGAGGTAATTGTTGCGGTTGGGCCAGAAGGAGATTTTACTGCTTCGGAATATACGGCGCTACAGGCATCAGAATTTCAACCAGTTCGGCTCGGCGAGAATGTGCTTCGTTCTGAGACAGCTGCAGCTTATCTGTTAAGCGTGGTAGATCAGTACACATATGGATTACACATTGGAGAGTAAACTGACACTTTAAGTAAGTTCAAAACCCAGAATAGTGATATCATCTTGTTGGTCGGAGACTTCAGTATAAGCGGCGACTTTGTCATAAAGTGCCTCAATCGTCAATTGAACTGGCTTGGACTGGAGATCTTTCAGGGAAGCTATGACACGCTCCATTCCAAATTCCTCGCCCGCAGGATTCGATGCTTCAATTATGCCATCAGTGAATGCATAAAAACGATCTCCGATATGTAGGTTTATTGCTTTCGCAAGTGACGCGCTAGTGCCAGGAAGTCCCATAACAGTGCCGTTAGGTAAATTAACTAACTCAATCGTGTTTTCATCATTGTGATGGACGAGGACTTGTCTATGCCCGGCATGTGAGACGATTAGCTCGCGACTACCATCCTTCCGGCGAGGACCAAAATGTCCTGCAAGTCCGGTAACGAATCCGTGGTTAATTCGTCCCGTTAATCCCTCGTTCACGGAATTTAAGAAATCGCACGGGTTATCATTGTAGGCTTCGGCGCTGTGCGCGGTGAGGTATTTAATTAAAACTGTGTAAATGGCAGCGGTTAAGCCATGCCCGCAGACATCACCCATGAAAAAAAGTAAGTGATCGCTCGGATTTCGTGGAAAGTTAATCATATCCCCTCCGACTTGCGTCATTGGCTTCCAGAGGCATGCGATCTCTAGGCTTTTTATCTGGGGTACACGACCCGGTATCATAACACTTTGCACCTCGCTTGCGCTCTCATAGTCTGAGCGCATGGTCTCGTTCTGGACACGCAGACGGAGTTCTTTGACGGCTAACTTTTCACGAGCTATTTTCTCAGCAGTTATGTCTCTAGATATTCCGATTAAGCCAGCTAATTTGCCAGAGCTCAGATAGAGCGGCGATTTACTAGAACTCACCCAGGTTATAGTGCCATCTGGCCAAGTTTCTTTTTCGACCTCGTTGACCATTGCCTTACCTGTTTCTATAATGCCTTGTTCGTCATCATAGGCTTGTTGCGCATGTTCTTTCGAAAAGAGATCAAAATCCGTCATACCTTCTAATTCATGACGATCTTTAAATCCATGCATCTGCGCCAGCGCTTGGCTTGCTGCTATGAAGCGGCTATTTTTATCTTTTATGTAAATACGGTCAGCGGTTTGCTCCATGAGGCTCTCGAAGAGTCTCTTTGCTGAAGCGCGCAAGAGGACTGAATTATCGTCCTTATCTTCTTTTTTGCCCGACTTTCTCATCATTAATACACAATCATTAAGAGTACACTTTGGCAATCAAAGATGCCTCGCATTTACAGGGGGCAGGATTGCTCGAGGAATACCCACGGAAGCTGAAACTTCTGAGCGACCTCTTCAGCTAGGGCCTTCACACCAAAGATTTCGGTTGCGTAGTGTCCGCAGGGGTAGAGATTTAGTCCTAGTTCTTGCGCAATGTTAAAGTGGTGCTGGCGCAGTTCGCCTGTAATAAGGGTGTCGATGTCGTTTTCGAGCAAGTGAGGTATTGCGCTCTGCCCGCTCCCAGTTAAAATGCCGATTCGTTTTGGTTGCACGCTGCCGTATTCAATACTTTGATATGATTTCGGAAAGAGCCCCTTAAGCTTCTTGGAGAGTTCTTCGCGCCCTCCTTCCGGCCCAAGAGTAACAGTGGCCATATTGGTTCCCTCATAATTCAGGAAAGTATCTACTTTCTCTAGGCCTAGTGCTTTTGCTAGTAGTGCGTTGTTCCCAATTTCAGGATGACAATCAAGGGGGAGGTGTGCGCTGTAGACCGCGAGGTTTCCATTAAGAGCAGTATTCATTTTAATATGATTGCTGCCGACTATGGGGATTGGATGCGTCCAAAACATGCCGTGATGGCAAATAATAAAGTCGACGCTCTCAGTTATCGCATCCTCAAAAGGACGCTGCCCAGCATCTACAGAAGCACCAATTTTACTAACACATCCATTGTTTTCAAGCTGGAGACCATTGTGAGCACCTTCGAAATCATTGATCTCGCCTAGGCGCACACGCTGATTGCAGAAAGTTACAATTTCTTTTAGTGAGGCCATATACGTATACATTGTATATACTGAGCTTAGAGTGAAGCGTATTTTGTGGATCTTTTTTGATTGATTCTAGCCGCTGAGTTCGGACTTCTATTATCTGAAGATGTCAGATTATAACATACGATTTGGAGCGATAGGGCGCCTCTACGGCGAGGTTGGCTTTGAGCGCATACGAAGGGCGCATGTTTGTATTGTTGGTCTCGGGGGCGTCGGGTCATGGGTGGTCGAAGCACTCGCGCGATCCGGGATTGGTGCGCTTACTCTAGTTGATATGGATGAGGTCTGTCTGAGTAACGTTAATCGTCAGATTCACGCGCTAGATACAACGATCGGTCGTAGCAAGGCGTTGGTACTTGCCGAGCGTATTGGGCAGATTGCCACAGAGTGCATAGTTAGTGTCGAGAATAGTTACTTCACCGAAGCTACTGCCGAGCGTTTACTTGCCCCGGACTTTGACTACATAATCGACACGATTGATGGAACAAAGCATAAATGTAGACTTATAGCGGAGGCTCGTCAGCGCCAACTTAATTTTATTACTTGTGGCGGGGCAGGAGGTCGTATCGACCCAAGACGCATACAAATAAGTGACTTAGCCCGAACGATTAACGATCCACTTCTTCTGCAGGTTCGTAAACGACTAAGGAGTGAGTATGGTTTCTCTAAGTTTAAGCGCCAAAAGTTCAAAATCGACTGCGTATACTCAGATGAATTACCTGTTTTCCCGCGGGCTGATGGCACCGTTAATTACGAGCGTGAAAGTGGGGAGGACTACCGCCTAAATTGCGACGCTGGGTTCGGTTCTGCTGCTTACTTAACTGGAGCTATGGGCTTCACTCTTACTGCGGAAGTAGTCAAGCGCATTGCCATAGACAGCTACTAGCTAGCAATCTGATTTTTCTTTATACTTTCTTTGATCCGCGCAAGTAAGTGCTCCGGCATAGCTGCTTTGCGAATTTTGAATCGTCCTGTACGGGCGACAATATTATAGCCGAGATGATCGATTGTAAGTTTTTCTAATTCTCCCCATCTAATCTCTTTTGGTTTTTTCGGAAATGCCCTAATTCTAATCCCTGAATCATTCCAGCTAATACGCATCCGCCCGATTGGTGAGAGTGTTAGCACGATGGATAAAATGCTAAAGGCAATGACAAGGACAGCCATCTTTCCGTCGCCTCTTTGCCAGTAACCCCATGTAACTATGCCGCCTATTAAGGTGTAAATGAGTGCTTTAATTTTTCTCATATCCATGGCCTCGAACTCATGGTCCTTTGAAGTTAGACTAAGCATGGTGGGAGCTACAGAATTCGAATCTGCGACCTCATCCATGTCAAGGATGCGCTCTAACCAACTGAGCTAAGCCCCCGTTATCATGCGAAGAGGCGGAAATAAACTTAGTCCCCTGCTTCAAAGCAAGAAAAATTTACGCTAACCTGCTCCGTAATAGAATTACTTAGTTGCTATAATTATGCGTCATAAAGGTGCTAAATGCCATAAGAAAGCTTATAGCCTGTCTTTTAGCTATCTAAGTCTATCGTACATTTAAGAAGGGTAAGTTCAGACTATATCTAGTTTATAGACTACATCTAAAAGGGCTGAAGATTCCCGCCTTTCTTCTCGACGCGCACTTACCTATCTTTATGAAAGTATGTATGCCAGTAACAGTTTTTACGATCGCAAATCAGAAGGGTGGCGTAGGTAAGACGACCTCAGCGATTAATCTCAGTTATGCCCTCGCTGAGAAAGGGGTGCGTACGGTGCTAGTGGATCTCGATCCGCAGGCTAATGCGACTAGCGGCTTGGGCCTTGAAAAACTTGAGGGCGGAAGCCTTTACGGACCCCTCTGCGGTGAGGGTTGCGCGCTAGAAAAAGTCCAACCTGTGGGTGTTAGCAGAAGCTTATATATAATACCTTCAGAAGTGGATATGGCGGCGATCGAGATTGAGCTATTTCAAAGAGACAATTATCTAGTCCTACTGCGTGAAGTCCTTTCGCCACTGCGAGAATCAGGTGACTACGATGTCATTGTCCTGGATTGTCCTCCCGCGCTAGGTATGCTCTCGATGAACAGTCTAGTCGCCGCTGACTATCTGCTCATTGCTTTACAATGCGAGTATCTGGCTATGGAAGGTCTCGGCCAAATACTCAAAGTCGTCGACAAGCTCCGAGAGACAGGCTCCGATCATCAGATAGAGCTTGGGGGTATTCTTATGACTATGTTTGATAAGCGCACCAATCTTTGCCAGCAGGTCGTTGGTGAAGTACGCAACCATTTCGATAAACTGGTTTTTAACAGTATGATACCTCGCTCGGTCCGCCTTAGTGAAGCCCCTAGTTTCGGACAATCTATTTTTGAATATGCGCCCGATAGCAGCGGTGCTAATGCGTACAACTGCTTCGCCAAAGAAGTTGTCGAGCGTTTTAACTTGGGGGCATAGCGCCAGCCATGTCCGAGCCCATTCCGCACCTTGAGGTATTTTGTAATCACCTCGTGCACGAACGCAGAGTTTCTGAGTATACGGTTCGGAACTACCAATCAGCAGTGAAGTCTTTCGTGCGACACCTAATAGAGGCGGGTGAGTGGAGGGGCGATTTTGCTTCTGTTGGTACCATTGAGGTGCGCACTTTCGTAATTGAGCAGGGGCGAAATAAAGCGCGGCGCACAGTGCACAATCAGGTTTCTGGATTACGATCGTTCTTCCTTTACTTATGCAAGCAAGGCCATACTTCATCTAACCCTTTTGTAGGGCTTAGCCTGCCTAAGTTAGACCGCTCGCTGCCTAAATTTCTAACCAAATCACAAATGCACTTTCTGCTCAACGCCCCGATTCTACTATGGAAGGACGGGAAGCTAGGAGAGTTTAAGGCATTCCGGGATAGCCTTATTTTAGAGCTACTTTACGGGGGTGGCCTCCGAGTGAGTGAGCTTTGCGCTCTAAAGCATGAACACATTGATCTAGTTGAGGGTGTTGCTCGTGTCTTAGGCAAAGGTCGAAAAGAGCGGCTTTGCCCCCTTGGCCCAGTCGCAATGCAATGCTTGAGAACTTTCGTTGAACGTTTTGATCTAGAGTCGGGACATGAAGCTCCAGTTATTTGCGACTGCCGTGGTCGCCGTATGAATCCTCGGGCAATTCAGAAATTACTCAAGAAACACCTTTACGCTGCGGGGCTCCCTCTCGATATGACCCCGCATAAATTACGCCACTCTTTTGCTACCCATATGCTCGACGAGGGCGCTGATCTACGGGCTGTTCAGGAGTTACTCGGTCACACTAATCTCTCGACGACACAGATCTACACACATGTTTCCGTCACTAGGTTGAAGGAAGCTCACAGACAAGCGCATCCTCGCGCGTAGTCACTATCTTGCTCTTTGTCCGCTCAGCAGCGCCAACATCAGTAATTGCTATGCGTTTGATTTTCCGAACTCACTGCGCCAAAATCGCCAGTCTAGTAAAGCTATACCTATGAAAATAAGCTGGCTCAAACAGAAGGCCATAAGCCAAAGAAAACCACTGTCCGTAAATCCATAGGAGTGGAGTCCCACACTAAGTAGGTTTGTTCCAAACCATGACCATGCGGTGATAATATTACCGCAGATGGCCAGTGACATGAGTCCGCGCTCTTTGCAGAGCCCTCCCCAGCGGGCGTGCAAGTAAATTGCCCCCATCACTACGATCATGAGTGCACCATTTTCCTTCGGATCCCAGCCCCAAAAGCGACCCCAGCTCTGGTCGGCCCATATTCCCCCAAGAATAGTGCCGACTAGACTAAATAACACGCCGAAGGCGGTAATTCCATAGACCATTGCACTGAGGGATCGGGCAATTTTCTTATTGAAGCGGCGACCAAAAACGCCGACCACGACAAAGAAAATAGCAAGCGCTCCTGCGAGGAACATAGCTGAGTAACCAAACGTGATGATGATCACGTGCGTAGCTAACCAAAAATTGGAATCTAGTACAGCACGCATCATTTCGAGCGTATCGCCACTCATCGCTAAGTGATGGGCTACAATAAGACTGCAAAAGCCAACTATCGAAGCCATTGCTGCACCTATGCCATTTTTAAAGAATTTCTCTATAAATGCGCCAAGTAAGACAGCACCCCATCCGACGAAGACAGCTGATGAGTAGAGATTGGTGACGGGTGGGCGGCCTTGTATATACATTCTCGAGAGTAGCCCCCAGGTATGTATAGCAAATGCCAAAAGAAGGACCCAAAATGCCGCGTGACCGAGTTCTTTTGGCCAGCGCAGCCAAGATATACAGACTATAAGAAATGTAAGTACATAAAGCTGCATCGAAACGTAGAAAGGCTGAAGAGCGTTGAAGTCTCGCTCGTAATGCACGCGGCGGATATCACTTGGGAAATCGGCAACGAAGCGTTGGTGTAATTCTTTAATAGTCAGATTGAAGCTATCGGCATCTTTGGAGCGATAAGCCATAGTCAGCGATGCGTAGCTCGTCACGTAGGGGCTCAAGGGGTCGCCTTTCATGACATCGAGCAGCTCAAGACCAATATTTTTCCAATTCTCCATCGGATCGATCGGTGCAGACGGGGGGACTACGCGCAAGAGCGCACTTTGAGAGAGTTTTAGATAATCGTCTGCAAAGGAAATAAAGCGCTTCAGTAGGGCTTTGTCGTAGTCCTGCCCAGACTGTTGCTTGCGTAGCTCAGCCATGCCTGACTGAACCGTAGCTAGGTAACTCTGATATTCGTCCGCAAGGCGATTAAGGCGGTCGGGCCCACCGCCAGGATGGAGCGAATGCATGGTCCGGTGGTAGCGCATTAGACCTTTGTTTATTTCCGCTATTTGTCTCTCGTAGGGGCTGCGCTTCTGTGGATCAGTATTAATCTCGGAGTTTAAGCGGTGTAGTTCTTTTGAATAAGGTAGCAGATCGTTATAGGAATAATACCGTTGTCCTCTTTGGGCTAAGCCGGACAGGCCGAGGTCGTCTGGAAATTCTATCTTAAATACTGGGTATGCGTCTGCTACTTCGGGTCGCATAGTCAGATCCAAAAACCACTCTATAGGGCTTAGAGTTACTCCATCTCGGGTAACCACTTTTTGCCTATCGGAGAGAATTAACAGGGTATTTCGTGCCACTGAGTCGAGCGGCTTTATTCGCCCTCCTACTTGTACAGGTAGTTCGGAAAAAGAGTCTAGGTCGAAAACAGAGTTTGTCCTGGACGAGCGCAGTGCATCCCAAAAAATGACGGCTACAAAAATGATGATGCTACTGTAAATAAGTTTTTTCACGAATTAGTATACTACTATTTAACTGCGCTTGCTTAGGAATTTGATAAAGTGCAAGCCGAATTGTAGGCACATGCCAACACCCATTAGTAGAACGCTGATATAGGGCAAGAGCCAGCCAGGGTTTCTAACAACTTGGAATATAGATGTGCGATCTTGGTTAGCAAATGAAGCTTGAAAAAAAGTCAGCCCCTCGTAACGAAGAGGGTGGTTCATGTAAATGAGCGCCTTCTGATTCTTAGTCCTATCTTGATGGTGGACCATTACTTCACTAGAGAAATTAAAAGGGATTTCTGTGCCAGGATATTTATCGTGTGTAAAATCGATGAGCTCTAATTCGAATGGATAGTAGTGACGAGTGAAGCGAAGGGCAATTTCCCATGCTTGATCACCTAATTCAATAATTTGAGGAGGGAAGCGCTCGTCGATTACATTAGAGACCAGCCATATGCCAAGCGAGCCTTTTGGTCCATATACTTCTACGAAAGAGGTCGCAGTATTAATATCACCTTCCGCGTAAGTTTCAGCTCGAGGTGTGGCAACGATACCCAAGCGCACTGCGGCGCCGCGGGTTGCCATAGTTTGTATTGGCGTATCACCGGTGGCTCGACCGACCTCCGCATTTGGGTAGTAGGCTAATGTCCTGATGCGTAGTGGCGTGTTTGGAACATTTACCTCTTTGCCTGCTTTCAGCCAAGAGGATGGAACTGCATGAACACTGTCGTGTTCAGCGTGACTGCGGTCGATAAAAACGAGCTCATTGCTTCGGAATGCCTGCGAGTAATTACTTTTACCTCCCTCGTCGACGGCCATCTGGCTCTCGACCGAGAGGAAATCGGTAAGAAATTCGCTAACAAGAAGTAAAATAAGGCCGAAGTGAACAAGAAAAATGCCGCCCTTCTTCCAGTTGAGTTTAAAACGCGTGCTATGGGCAGCTAAGAGATTAATTAAGAGTAAGCCGCCCAATAAATATCCCCCTGGCATGGGAATATAAAGCCAAAATAGTAAATCATGCATCGGCGCTTGATCTGGGTAGTCCCACATAACAAAGAGACTTTCAAAGTAGAGTTTCTGCGTGTACCAAATGCCGTAATGCACTTGATCGAGTGTGCCAAAAAAAATTAGCACCATTGACAAGCCGAGCAAAACGACAGTCAGTTTGAGAGAACTAAAAAACTGCAGAAGCACTTTCATCAATCAATGATTTGTATCTTCTAAACGGACAGAATCAATGAAGCCCTTCATCGCCGCCTCGTTGGCTAAAACAGTACCACTGTCTCCTAAAAATTTAAAAAACCAAGTATAACCATGAAAGGGAAGTAGACCGCCGAGAATACTCTTAGGGTTTCCTTCGAGGCGCACGTATAAGCCCCCGTGTCCAGAAATCGAGTAAGGATTGGTGAAGGCGGAAAGCATTTCCGCATCAACTGTCTCAAGACCAATTTGCCCGCGCCAGCGATTAATATTTGCAAGCTGGCCTCCTACATCACCAGGGAAAGCGAGTACTGTTAATTCGGCTCTCCCATTTTCGTCTTCGACCATTAAATTTACTTTACGAATACCACTTGGGGGCAGCTCTTCCCAGCCATCTGGTACCTTGTAGTTAATAACACCTGCTTCCTTTGCTGCTTTTGCCATATCAGGTAGAACCTGCATAGGTCTGCTTGTAGAATCAGCTACAGGTGCTGACTGGACTGGGCTCGTATCATTCGCCAGATCTACACTACGAATTTCCTTTGGTATTAGGTAGCTAGTTGGCTGCGCCTTATCGCAAGATAGAAGAGAAAGCATGCAAGTAGCTAAGCCTACTTGGATAGCTAGACGTAGAACAAATAACTGACAAAAAGAATGATATTTTTTTGGCATATGTGTAAATTTAACAAGTCCTTATTTAAGCGGTAGGTCAACTTGATGGGATAGATTATACCCCTGCCTGATGAAGCGAATTAGTTGTTAAAGCGAAAGAGGGCGATGTCGCCGTCAACAAATTCATAGTCCTTGCCCTCGAGGCGGTATTTCCCAGCTTCGCGAGCCCTTGCCACGCTCTTAGCATTAATCAGGTCTTCATAAGAGACGACTTCGGCTTTTATGAATCCATGCTCGAAATCGGTATGAATCACGCCCGCGCATTCTGGAGCTTTCATGCCTTTCTTGAATGTCCAAGCGCGCACTTCCTGCTCGCCAGCGGTGAAGTAAGAGGCCAGCCCGAGTAAATCATAACTGGCACGTATAAGAAGGGAAACGCCCGAGTCGCTAATGCCAAGCGATTCTAGGTATTCTGAAGCCTCGGAGGCGTCGAAATCGATAAGTTCTGCTTCGACCGCAGCAGAAATAATGCAGGTGCCTGCGCCATGGTGCTCGGCGGCATATTGCTCTACCTGGGCAACAAACTTATTGCCAGTAGTGTCTGCTAAGTCGCTCTCGGCAACGTTACATGCGTATAGAACGCGCTTAGCAGAGAGTAAGCATAATCGTCCAAGTACGATTAATTCATCGTCGTTCATATCGAGGGTAATAGCTGGCTTATTCGCATTCAGGTGCGGTTGCAGTCGCTCAATAAGGGCCAGGTTTTCGGCTGCTTCCTTGTCGCCACTTCGTGCTTTCTTCGCTAGCTTCTCACTTTGGCTTTCAAGCGAGCTAATATCTGAAAGAATGAGTTCAGTATTTATTACCTCAATGTCTCGGATCGAATCGATCGAGCCCATGTTATGAATGATATTGTCGTCGATAAAGCATCGCACTACATGTACGATCGCATCGACCTCACGTATGTTCGCTAAAAACTTGTTACCTAGTCCTTCGCCCTTGCTGGCACCTTCTACCAGACCAGCTATGTCAACAAACTCGACCGCTGCGGGGATCACTTTATTAGTTTTTGCTATTTCGCGTAGTGGCTCTAATCGGCAGTCAGGCACTTGAACCACCCCCACATTCGGGTCGATCGTGCAGAACGGATAGTTTGCCGATTCAGCCTTACGGGTGCGCGTAAGGGCGTTAAAGAGCGTACTTTTGCCCACATTGGGGAGACCTACAATACCAACTTTAAGCATAGCTTACTAGGATTGTACCGTGCTCCAGTCAGTGCAATTAAAAAGGCCATTCGAGGCCTCCTTTGTAACTGTTATCTTTTGTTTTGCTCCACTTGAACTGGATTTGACCTATCAGAACAATCCTTTAAGCTACGCACATGAATTTATGTTATTTTGACCACAATGCTACTACGCCGCTCACTAGTGAGGCGAGTGTTGCTTGGTTGGAGGCTACCGAACAGTCATGGCTTAATCCATCGAGCCCCTATAGAAATGCTGCGGCAGTACGAGTGCGTTATGAGGCAGCCCGTGAATCACTAGCTGCGCAACTTGAGATCGCTCCCGGGCGTCTAGTATTTACTTCTGGTGCAACTGAAGCAAATAACGACGTGTTCCGCAATTGGGCTAGGCAGCTATCAGCTAATACCTTGGTAGGGGTCAATCCAACGGAGCACCCGAGTGTGATTGAAGCAGCTGAAGTTTTTCTAGGCAGGCGCGTAGAGTGGTTGAAGATTAAAAATGATGGCCGAGTAGATGTCGAGTTGTTAGGTGAGCGTGTCAGGTCCGGGCAAATGGCGGCCGTGTCCGTCATGGCAGCTAACAACGAGACTGGAGTGCTCCAACCTTGGCAGGAAATTGCTGATATCTGCGCCGAAGCTAACATACCCTATCATTGTGATGCATCTCAGTGGGTAGGTAAAATGCCACTAAACGGGCTATCGCAATGTAGCTACGTGACAGCTTGCGCGCACAAATTTGGTGGTCCTAAAGGGGTCGGTTTTATAATCCTACCGAATGAGGCAGGAGACTTCAGTATTTTATTAGGGGGTACTCAAGAGCAGAGCCATCGAGCTGGAACCGAAGATGTGGCTGGAGTGCTCGCAATGCTTGCTGCGCTCGAACTGTCTAAAACGCAGGAGTCTAGTGCTCGGGATGACTTTATAAAGCGTATTGTAGTGGAAATCCCAGGTTCAATTATAGTGGGGCACGAAGCGCCCCGCCTGTGGAATACAGTTTCATTGATCCTGCCCAGACATAGGAGTATGCGCTGGATACGTGCATTGGAAAAATTAGGATTCTTGATTTCAGTTGGGTCTGCTTGTTCGACGGGCAAGGCATCTGTGTCTGCAACTCTTCTTGCAATGGGAATTGATCCTGTAGCCGCAGGCCGTGCTCTTCGAATCAGTTCTGGGGTTAATACCAAAGCAGAGGATTGGCAAGCGCTCCTAAGAGCGATGGTAGTAGCTAATTCCTTACTAGATTCAGAGGCTTCTGCTGAGAAAAGCTCTGTAATTTCCTTAGACTGATTTGGGTAATACTAGTGTATGCGCTTTCTTAACCTACGCCTTCATGATTTCCGAAATATGGAGTTTGCGGAACTACTCCTTGATGGGGATCGAATTTTCCTGCTTGGCGCGAATGGGCAAGGTAAATCTAATTTACTCGAAGCTCTTGGTTTGGTCACAGCAATACGCTCTTTTCGGACGCAAACAATGACCACGCTTGCCCGCAAGGGGGTGAATGCGTACACACTTGCGTATCAACTAGAGCATGACTCGGAGGGGCACACTAGCTTAGAAATACATTCTGGTCCAGCGGGACGAACAGTCCGTATTGACGGGGAAAAAGTGACCCGCTTGATTGATTTTATTGGCCGTTTCCCGACGGTCACTTTGTGTTCCTCAGATTTCATGCTTTTGCGGGGTAGTCCAAGTGAGCGACGGCGTTTCATGGATCTGACCCTCTCCGTAGTTAACCGGCTTTATTATAATTCCTTACGTGACTTTAATCGTGGGATATCTGATAGGAATCGGCTTTTAAAAAATAAAGGAAGTGCTGCCCAGTTGTCGGCATTCGAGACAGAGGTCGCGACGCATGCCTGTGCTATTAATGGTTTCCGAAAGGAAGGTATCTTAAAGCTAGGGGATGTACTGCGCAGTGTCTATGAAGGCATTGCTGAGGCTGATGAAGGGCCAGAATTGAGTTTCCGTCCAAACATTGACTGCGCAGATGCAGAGGCTTACTGCCGCCTACTTAGGGAGAATCGAGCGCGTGACCAATTAATTGGCGCGACTCAGCGAGGCCCTCATCGTGATGATTTTAATCTTTCACTTCATGTTGGTGGTGCTCGCGAGTATGCTTCGGATGGGCAACAGCGCGGACTCTGTCTAGCGTTACGCGTTGCTCAGGCGAGCCTGTACAAGGAGCTGCTTAATCGGGTGCCTGTTCTGCTTGCGGATGACGTTTTGGGAGAGCTCGACCCTATTCGCCGCGAGGGATTTTGGCAGGCTTGCCCAAAGGAAATGCAGATTATAGCGACTGGTACAGAACTTCCAGTAGAGCCTAAAAAATGGGCCATACATAATGTCAAAGACGGGCATGTTCTTAGCCCTTAGAATTACATGCTTAGCATTCTAGCGCTTCATTGGATTTTGGAGTGTTAACAAATAAATAAGCTAAGGCAATATTTGTAATTCTTCTATGATGTGAAGTTCGCCACTAGGATCGCAATCTGCGCGTAGACCTATAAAGCCTTCTCTGTAACGATCGTAATATGGCCAGAGCAATCTGCGGTCAGTTTCGGGTATGTAGAGCGTATCTACAGCTGACCGCTCAAAAAACCTAAAATGACCTTCGTCGATGGTTTTGGGAAGTTCGGATATTACTTTTTTGCAATCGAACAAAAACATGAGCCAATGCCCAGTACCTTCATAGCTTTTCTCAGAAATATAACCAAAGCACTTTAAATCAGAATCACTAACTTGAAGCTGAACCTCCTCCTCTGTTTCTCTGCGCGCGCACTCGTAGGGAGACTCACCTATTGATTTATTTAACTTACCTCCAATAGGGCTCCAACAACCTTGGTTGGGCGCATTGTTACGCTGTATTAGTAAATGCTTTCCTTCTTCATTACGAACGAAAACAAGAGCGCTAATTTTATAAGGTAGTGGAGTGCTCATAGCATTTAGCATGCGCATTAATAAAGTCCTTTATTTTGGGCTGCCATAAAAGCAGTAAATACTAATGCATATTTTTACCAAAAATAAAACACATTGTATTATATTTTTGGGAACAAGCTAACTGCGTACGAAAAAGACCGTTAATAAATATTTAAATTACACTAAAATAAATTTATCTCTTTATAATTGCAGTAAACAGGTATAAATCACGTGCATAAAATTTCACTACCATTACTTTTTACTGTGAATATTTTAATAAAAATTGGGTTGCGCTATTATTACTAAAAGACAATTTAAATTTCCAAATTTCATAATTGTATACACTCATAGCTCTAGTAAAAGTCTCACCAAAAGGCTAATGTATTATTAATTAATGCTATTTTGAACTAATTGCCTCAACCTTAATACATATCTAGCCTTTAACAAAACGAAGTATGTCAAATACCGCCTTATTTTTATTTGTTTTAACTGCTTTATTTGCTGGGTTACTCTCAGCTAAGGCTCAAGAAACAATTAAGGTGGACCGCGTTGATTTTAACTCTCTGCGCGACGATAAACTACAGGTTGAGATTGAGTTGTCTTGTGAGGAAAATCCAGACCCAGATGCACGAGATAAAGATTTCGTAGAGAATATTCGTGTGAAAGCGTATCTTGCATTTGAGCGTGATGCCCAACAACGCTCCTTCGATTACTACACAAGTGAAGTAGAGATTATCCTTATGGAGAAGGGTGACGACAAGAATGTTTATTTTTATCTACCTGGTTTGATTGTCGAACGCGACCAACTCAAGACAGATCCAGATTTTTATTACATAGAGGTAACAGTTGATGAGCAAGTTCAAGAACCGCAAAGTACAGCGATGAGCGGCAACATACCGAATCTTGATATATTAAACTCATTCGTTACTAGGGCAGATGCGGAGGGTGGCATTAATGAGCATTTTTTAACGCCTATTTATTTGATGACAGGGGATCCTGAACTCGGGCGCGTTAGTGACCTACCAGCTTTCCTGCGTCGCGACGTACGCAACTAACCAAGGATATGAGATGTGCATCTAAATTTCGTCATGTACTTATCTATATATGAGCAGCTCTAAACATCTAATCATAAATTGTGGCGCTAGCCGCATAACCGCGGCTACAGTTTCCTTCAGCTCTGATAATCTAGTAGTCGAGAAATTTGTTACAGTTAACCTCTATTACGATTATTCCAATGAGGATGCTTGGCTGAGCGCAGTCGGTGATGCTCTACGTTCTCTTAATAAGCAGCATAATTTTTCAGGCAAAGCATCTTTTATCATTCCTGGTAATCAGGTCTTAACTAAGACTATTCGAATCCCGCATGTCGAGGCTTCGAAGCGGGCACAAATTCTTGCTTTTGAGGCGCAGCAAAATATCCCTTACCCGTTACATGAGGTGGTTTGGGACAGTCAGGTGGTTGGTGACGACGGTGTAGAAACTGAAGTCCTCTTTATTGCCTGTAAGTCGAACACAATTAACAATTTCTGCGCCGAAGTAAGCCAAGCTGGCTTTAGTGCAAAGACGATTAATGCAGCTACGATTTTAGATTATAACGCTATCCAATTTGCCTCGCCCGAGCAAGGGGAAGATGTTTTATTGATTAATATCGGTGCGCGTTCTACTAATTTACTCTTTCAGAACGCAGATGGATTTTTTGTCCGTAACATTCAGCTAGGAGGTAACTCACTAACGCAGAATATTGCAGATAGTCTCGGCAAGACCTTTATTCAAGCAGAGGACATTAAACATAAATTTTTCAGTGGTGATTTGAACTATTCTGATGACGATTCCGGGACTAAGGGTATGAGTGCTTGTGCAGATTCTTTTATTCGCCGAATGAGCCAAGAGATTACCCGTTCGATCGTTAATTACAGGCGTCAAAAAAGTGGTGCTGCCCCCAAGCGTATACTCTTAAGTGGCCGTGGTGCTCTCCTAAGCGGTCTCTCTGAGCAGCTGTCAACTTCGCAAAAAGTACCAGTTGGACTCTTTGATTCCTTGCAGAATGTTACACTTGGTGGCGGGATTGACTCCGATTCTTCCGCCACCTTATCTTTAGAAATAAGCGAAATTATAGGCGCTGCTGCTCGTGATAAGGTGGTAGATGGAGCCGGTGTAAATTTGCTGCCAGAAGCAATGCAGAATTCAATGGAGTTTGCGATAAAGAAGCCTTTTTTAATGATTGCTGCTGCATGCTTTGCTTTAGCACCATGGTCAGCATTTGTTGGTTACAAGCAGCATAGTTCTGACTGCATCAGTGCAGCCGAAGCTATAGTGTCAGTAACTAGACCCTTAATTGAACGTCAATCGCAGATAGAAAAAAACGCAGCTCAGGCTGTTGCTGTCAGTCAGTCGATAGAATTGATCGAGGGGTTAAAGAATTCTAAGACAAACTGGATACAATTTCTTGCCCAGCTTCAAACAAGCTTAAACTCGGCTGAGGATGCCTGGTTAGACGCGTTATCTGTCAAACGTGATGAGCCTAAGAATGGAGTCGCTTCTTATGAGGTGGTTCTCCAAGGTCAGATGCTCGTCCGTGAGACAGTCGGCCAAGGAGTTGTTGATCAAGAAGTACTTTCGCGAAGGATAAAAAGCCTCCAATCTAGTTTTGAGAGCTCTGACTTTATTGTCTCGTCTGAACCACCTATCATCAATTGGAGCAGTCTGCGTAATGGGCTAAATGTTCTACCTTTTAGTATCAACTTGGTTGTCGATACTTCTAAGCCACTTTAGTGATTATGGACTTTTTTAAGAAGAATTTAATTTTTTCCGTATGGATCGTTGTCTGCGTATTGGCCTTCTTTTCTGGGTCTTTCTTAGCGTTGAACGAGTCGGGTGCTATCGTCGAAGCCGAGCGAAAAATGTCTACAGCTCAAGCACGCCTAAAAAGTCTGCGCTTCTCAGATCCCGCTCCTAGCGTAGAAAACGTAGAAGCTTCTGCAGATAATGTTGCTCAACTTCAGTCAGCGCTCAATGCCATTCGAGAGGACCTCCAACGCGGGTATAGTTTATCAATTTCCAGTGATGGTATTGGTGTCATGGCAGGAGTGCAGCAATATATTTCTGAGTATCAGCGTAAGTCTTCTGGGCAGGTTGATGCTAATAATGAGCCGGCTTCAATTTCGCTTCCCCAAGACTTTGCATTTGGCTTTCAGGAATATATTGAGGAGGCCAAGCCGCTGACTGATCCAAAGCGTTCTGCTGTTCTTGACCAACAGCGTCAGATTCTTAGTTACTTGATGGACAAACTTATCGAAGCTAAGCCTGCTAGTTTAGTATCCGTTGAGCGTGAAGTTTTAGAGCAACTTGAAGGCCAAAAAAGCGCGCAAAGCTTTCAAATTGATAAAGCTATTTCTGCGCGCGTTCCTGGTGCTGTAGACACATTGGCTTTTCGTTTGAGTTTCACCGGCTATACAGATTCATTACGTAGCTTCCTTAATAATTTAGCCAAATTTGATCTCCCTATTGTAGTTCGTAGTATCGATGTACAACGTCAGGTTGGAATTAAGAATACGACTGAATCTAGTAGTAACAAACTCGATTCCATTTTTGCAGCATTAGGCGAGAATAATGACGAGGAAGTTCCAAAGGAGGCACAGAAACCGGTTATCTCCGAAAATATTTCTACATTCACAGTCGTTCTTGAATTTATTGAGATCGTCCTTCCAACTGATTCCGCTTCAGATAAGGCGTAGTTACTAATGAAAAAGATCTACGATAAATTCTTCCTAGTCATTGCAGTATTATCTTTGTCGACGGGCTTGTACCTGTGTTTAAAAAACATTGGTCAAGGCTCTGTTTCATCCGCATCTGTTGAGATCGAAGTAATAGACAATCCCTATCAGTACGAGGCGATACCAACCGCAGAACCAAAACAAGCTAATTGGCCTGAGCCAGTTCCCCAATCTGCTGGTCCAGAGTGGATTTATGATGTCTTTACTCCACCAGAGATTTATATAGATCAGTCGGGAAATTTTGTTCCTACTGGCTGGAAGCCAACTCCTCCTCCTCCTCCCTTCGGAGTTTATTTATCCGATATTGCGCGTAAGCCCTACCGCATACAGTTAGAGGGGTACATCGAGGAGGACCGCACCGATCCATCTAAATCCTTACTTCTTCTCTTTGACGAGGAAGAGCAGAAACAAGTACGGCTTCGCCCAGGCAACGAAAGTGTAGCTTCTGAGTTTAAAGTAATCAGTTTTTCTATCACTCGTTTACGTGATGCGAATGGAAACATAGAGGTCGATGCGAAGGCTAGTGTACTAGATAGTCGTACAGGAAAAGAAGTGGTACTTACCCATGGGCAGCGTCTCTTCCTAGAGGACGTGACGGTGATAGTCCGCTCTGATGAATTTCCTGACTTCAGAAAAGAGCTCACCGAATCTCCCTCGACCTTTGAAAGCCCTACCGCAAAATATACTTTACTGGAAATAAACCTTGAAGAATCTACCGTATTAGTGGAAAAACATGCATTACATAATGAGCCAGCAGAGAGGCGTACTTTGGAGGCACGATCTACTGCGCCTGAACAAACTATATTACCTACTTCCGCTCCCGAAAATAACGAGCAAGATGATGAGGCTTTTGACTTTATATTTTAAGCCTTTTAATCCATTCAAATTTAAAACTTCACAAAAAAACAAATATATGAAAAAATATCATCCTGCTCTTTTATTAGTTGTTGTGCTAGGTGTCCTTGCACTTGCTGTACCTCACTATGTTGAGGCTAGCAGTGCATCGGAGAAGATTCGCCTGATGGCAGATACTCTCCGGGCACGAGACTCTGGTAAACTTGATTTGGCTAAAGCTAGCGCTGAGGAATTAATTAAATTAGCGCCTAAAGATAAGAATGTTCAGCGCCTTTTAGCCGCCATCAATCGTGAGCTAAATCGACGAGGCCCTGAAATACCTTCGGCGTCAACAGCTTCTCCAGCTTATAGTCAAGCCTCTGACCTTTTTGTAGAGACTGCGATGACTGCTCCTGTTGCTACAGATACGAGTTCTGCTGATTCGATTGTTGATGCTGCAGCAGCAGACCAAGATGCCAAGATTACAGCGGCAGAATCTGCAATAGATGACGCCGCAGAACTCGCTGAGCTCGGAGCATATACTGAAGCTAATAATTTACTAAGTGCTGCCAGCGCCAGCCTAGTTTTAAATACCGCTACTGCCAAGACCCTAAAAGAACTTGAAGACGCAAAGAACGATATTGTTCTTGTCGAAGCCCGTGCGCTAGCGGATGCAGGTGATTTAAAGGGGGCAGAATTAAAGATTGAAGCTTATCGCGCAGCAGGAGGCACATCCTCTGTTGCCAATAAGTTAGGGAGTCATCTAGACAGTGAGATATCCAATCCTTATAATATTGATATCAACGAAGTTAGCCCAGAATACATAGCACAGAACAAAAAAATTCGTGACCTCATTGCTCGTGGGCGTGCTCAATTTCTGAATGGTGATTACGACGGAGCGCAAGCTACCTTCAAAGAAATCGAAGCCCGTGATGCAACTAATGCCGAAGCTAAACTTTTTCAGCTAAAGATTGCTGAGATCCTAGGTGGTATCCATAAGCAAAATTTTTACAAGACCCGCGGGCAAATGATGACAGAGGTCGAGCAACAGTGGGAGCGACCTAAAGTCTTTGATATTTCAACAAGTGAAGGCCCAACAGCAGAAATTGGGGGACGTATACAGGATAAGCTCAACGCTATTACAATCCCACAAGTAAATTTTTCAGGAATGGAGCTTACTCGAGTCATTGAGACTCTTTCTGAACTCTCCGTTGAATACGATCCTGAGCGAGATGGTGTGAATATTGTTCCTCTTTTCAATCCGAACGAGAGTAACCCTACCGTTAATATCAGTCTTCGTAATTTGAATCTGGATCGCATCCTTCAATTTGTTACCCAGCAAGTAAATTTTGCATATGATGTCGGTGGTGACGCCGTCACTATCCAGCCTAGCGACAGTTTGGGCGGTAGTTCGACCACGGTTACAGAGTTTTTCCCTATCTCGCGGGCTACTGTAATCCGCTTAACAGGCTTTCGCGATGGCGGCTCCTCTTCCGGCCCGGTCGATCCATTTGCAGCACCATCATCAAGTGTCGGTACTTCTGGTCCTTCTCAGAATGAGGAGGTTGAAGCCCTGCAAACGTTCTTCCAAAATGCTGGAGTTAATTTCGATCAAGCAGGTTCTAGCATGGCATTTGATGGAGAGCAACTCATCGTTACTCAAACTCGGCGCAACTTAGAGCGTATGCGCACGATCTTACGCAACTATAATGAAGTTAAGCAAGTTGAGATTGAAGCTAAGTTTCTCGAGGTTTCCCAAAACGATCTTGAGGAAGTGGGTTTTGATTGGGTACTAAATAATGGTCGGATCCCTACTTTTAACTCCAGCGGTCTACCAGTACTTGATAGTAGCGGGAATCAAGTATTTAGTTCAGATCAGAATTTTAACAATTTAGCTGCTCGTAATTTAAGTGATGCTTTTTCTGTGAGCTCAGGTAATTCTAATATTACTCTTCAGCAACCAGGTGAAGAGCCAGATGTCTTCTCTAATGCACCGCCTCAAGTCAATGGCTCTGTTGACTTAGCCACAAGCGTTACCCAAAACCTTTTTACTGCTACAGGTTGGTCTGTAGACGGCATAGATGCTGATTTCGCTATCCGAGCACTCGCCCGTAAAACTGGCAGCGATTTGATGAGCGCTCCTAAGGTAACTGTCCTTTCAGGTAAGCGTGCTAGTATCACAGTAGCGCAGGAACTTCGGTATCCTGAAAGTTACGGAGATATAGAATCAACCGCTTCAACAAGTGGAGGTGGTGGCAATAACAACGGAGGTGGAGGGTCTTCTATCTCTATTACAGCAGGTACACCCCAGGATTTCGTTACACGTAATGTGGGTGTTGAAATGTCTGTGACTCCTAATGTTGAAAATGACGACACTATCAGTCTAATCCTTGAGCCAAGAGTGACAGAATTTGAAGGCTTTGTTGAATATGGGGGTCCTAGTGTCGCTCTTGAATCTGGCACTACAGTAGTAGTGCCCGCAGGTTTTTATCAGCCGATCTTTTCCACCCGTGAAATATCAACTGAAGTTACCATTTTCGACGGTGCAACTGTAGTCATGGGTGGTTTGACTCGCGATGAAGTAAAAACGGTTAATGATAAAGTTCCGGTGCTTGGTGATATTCCTGGGATAGGTCGTCTATTCCGCTCCGAGGGTGAAGCACGTCAGAAGCGTAACCTACTAATATTCGTGACCGCTAATTTGGTCAGTCCAGGCGGTTCACCTGCACGCCAAAGCTCGCGTAATGTATCCGCTAATTCCCTCTTTCAGAATCCGACTATTGTAACGCCTTCTGGCACTACCAATCGCACTATTTCTGCTGATCCAGAATAAGTAATATCCTATTTTAAGATTATAATATTATGAAGATAAGGTTGTGTATATTTTCTGCTATTACAGCACTTTTTACTTATTCAGGACTTAACGCGCAGGTCCTTTCTGTTAACATTAGTGGACAAGGTGCCTCATACACTGTGGGTAATGAGATATCTTTTAGTGTAGAATTTACAAATGTTACCGATTTAGTAGATGTACCAAGTGGTAATGGGGTTACTCAAGCACAGATCGATGCTGCTAATCAGATTAATACCGATAATACTGCTTTTGATATTCAACCGGTGGCTACCTTTACCGGCACTGATAT
Organism: Puniceicoccaceae bacterium; assembly: GCA_902603705.1. Lineage (GTDB taxonomy): Bacteria > Verrucomicrobiota > Verrucomicrobiia > Opitutales > Coraliomargaritaceae > Thalassobacterium. The sequence continues at coordinate 53,658 of CACKVQ010000002.1, read as the reverse complement.
CTATGGTAATGTGTTCTCATTCGCTGCAATATTAAACGGACCAGCAACTTTTAATCTCGCACCTGAGGGAACAATTACGCTTCAAGGTGCTGTCACTATTCCTCGTGACGGTACGCTACATACCCCTACCCAAAATGGTCATAGAATCAATGTCTCATACACTTATGTAGATGAAGGCAATCCTCTAGGCCCAGACCAATCTAATTCTTTATCGAATGTATTAGTCGATGTCCCTGCCAACCTAATAATTACCGATTTATCCTATCCATTTGGAACGTTTAAGGGGGGCGACATTATCCAGATCACTGTTTCGGTGCAAAATGAAAGACCTAGTGGGACGGGAAGTAATACTGTTGTCCGACCTTTAAGACCTCAGGATAATTTCTTTACAGATTTACTTATAACGCCGGATGCCTCTTTGGTAACCGGTGATATGCTCGAGCCAGTCGACGAGTCCCTCCTACCCGTTAACGATTTCTTGTTAGGCTTCTTCACGCTTGAGGGAGACCAGCCATTGTTGAGACCTATCGATGGTCAAACAAGAGTTCGACATATAGAAGTCAGCGGTACCCCAGAACAAATTATCGACGGCTCGCGTAATTATTGGCCACAGCCTGATGACGGCTTTTTGGATATAGGTGAAACAGTCGCTGTGAGTTATGAAGTTATGATACCTCACAATTATAGTGGAAGCTATTACGTTGCTGCGCGAACCGACTCACGCAATAATATTACTGAGCTTGGAGAGCCCTTCGACTTTAACAACACCTCTGTTCATCTGAATGATAATTATGAGGTTGATAGCAGTACTCCAGGAATAATAATCGAACCTTCGAATTCTCTAGATACGCTGCCTGTGAGTGAGGTTACCGACTCAGATGGAGGCCTAGTTTCAGGAGCAGATGCAGATAGCGATGTACCTTCGGTTAGTGAAGATGGCACGTGGATAGCATTTGAATCGGAAGCAACAAATTTAGATCCTAACCTACAAGGCACTGGTAATTACAATATCTATCTTCGTAATAGCTTAACTGGAGAGGTTGAACTAATTAGTCGCAATAATTTGGGAGCGATTGCTAATGCTGATAGTAGAAACCCTGCGATTAGTGCGGATGGCAAGTATATTGCATTTGAGTCTAAGGCGACTAATCTTGTAAGTGGAGCTCGGGGGGCAAATAGCCAAATTTACGTTTATGAACGGGAAAACCAATCAGTTACACGCGTTTCAATTTCATCACAGGGTATTCCTGCTAATGGGAATTGTATGCGACCTTCAATCGATGAGAATGGTAGAATTATAGTTTTCGAGTCAACTGCTTCAAATTTGGATTTGGGTGCGAATGATATCTATCGCAATCAACTTGAAACTCAGCAAAAAAAGCAAGTTTTCCTTCACAATCGAGATGTCAGTGGTGATACTAATTTCACAACTAATTACGGCACATTCCTAGTCTCAGAGTTAGATGATGTTGTATCTAATTCAGATGCCGAAGAACCGAAGGTTTCACTGAACGGGGATGTGGTAGTTTTCGCCTCGGCCGCGACCTATCCGAACACTCTAGCAAATGGACTTTCGCAAATCTGGATGCGCGACATAGTGAACGGAGTTCCAAGCGGCGATATCTCGTTGGTCAGCCTAAACGATTTAGGAACAGCAGCTGGAAATGGAGATAGTGATCAACCCGCTATTAACGGTGGTAAAGCAACTCCAGAGTATGGCCTACAAATTGCCTTCTCATCATTAGCTACTAATCTAGTCGCTAATGATACCAATAATGTATCTGATATCTTCGTGCGCAACTTTGATCCTGATCTATTAGTACCTTCGACCAAGCGCGTAAGTTTGAGTAATCCGAAGGCATCGTATGGCACAATTACTTTTAGTGACGTTGATTTAGACAATAGAGCTGATAATTTGGCATTAAACCAGCCGTCACCATTTGATCGAATAGCCCTTAGTGATGGGAGTACTAATGCCGTTTTTGTTTTTGGTGTTAATGTAGCCATTGGGGCTAACATTGGGGAGACAAGGAGCAATTTAGTTGCAGCTATTAATGCATCTAATCTTAACATCGTTGCATATGCATCAGACCCTGCCGGACACACTCCATCCATAATGTTGTACAACGAAATCCCTGGAGCTCTAGGGAATCAGGCTATAGTTTATACCCCAGTGAATCCAGTGAATTCAGCAATAATAGAGGTGACGGGGATGTCTGATGGGGGTACTCAAACAGGGATATTTACTGAAAGTTATGAACTTGGCGTGGCCTTCGGAAGCAGGCAACCCTCACTAGATCGTACGGGTGTAAAGGTTGCTTTTCGATCTCTTGTTAATAGCATATCAGTGGCTTCAGCAGATACGCGATTTATCAAATCCGATGACACTGCAATTAATCCAACCACTGGAACGCCAGGTACGGGTGAGATTATTCGTTCTATTAGTACTGGAAGCTCAAAAGTATACTATATTGATAGAGATATTGATAGTTCGGGTGCTCTCGATACTCCAGGAAACACAGATACAGTTTGTGCTAGTGTTAATCAATTTGGTGGACCTACAATTGAAGTAACTGGCAGCGGTTCTAGTGGTTCGAGCCGTGTTCCGGCATTTAGTGCGGATGGACGATTCATCGCTTTTGCTAGTGACTCTACTAATACTGGTGGTTTGCGCTTTACACAAAATAATCAGCGACCACTGGATGATAATAATAAGCGTGATGTCTTTCTGCACTCTATACCTACAATAGCGCCTATTTTAGAAGTTGATCCTAACCCACCATTTGTTGTGATTACAAACCCGACCGATGGGTCTACTATAGACTTTAGCTCACCTGTATTTCTGAATGCTGGTGCATTTGGCTTTGATGAATCAACAAACTTATATGGTAGCTCTGGGGTTGATACGGTTGAATTCTTTGTAAACGGAGAATCTGTAGGGCTTGATAATCAAGCCCCTTTCTCAGTGCTATACCAACCAACGTCAGATGAAAACTTACGTATTTTTGCAAAAGTGACAGACAAGCATGAAGACTCAAATGGAAACCCAAACGTAGAGTCCTCTGATGTAGTAAATGTGGCAGTTACTGTCTCACCGTACGAGACTACATTACTGCAATTGGTAACTCCAGGCGTAACTAACGGGGATACTTACTCGGTTGGCGATGGAATAACTCTTAAAAGTAATATTCTTGATACAGCTAACAGCGCGCAGTTCACTGAAAGTTTTGAGCTATCTAGCGTTAGATATCTTGTTAATGGGGTCGTTGCTTATGTTACGGAAGATATCTCAAATAATACCGATGCTTTCGAACATAGGTATACTTTTGCATCGGCTGGTACCACTACCATTACAGCCCAGGCTACATATAATCTCAGGTCGGCGAGCAGTACCCTGACACGAAGCGTCTTTTCAGAGAGTCTTACTTTCGATATAGTCCCGGTTGACATAGCTAATAATGATCGTGATTTTCTTAATGATGCCTTTCAGCGTCTTTTTGGACGTGCTCCTACTGATAATGAGATAGAAGACGGGCTCCGAATACTCAACAGTTCTGGTCAGACCCGAGCATCTTATATCGCTACATTACTAAATTCTTATTCCGCAGAGAATTCGGAAATAGCTGGTCTGATCTACCGCACTATGACGGGAGAATGGCCTGACAAGGAGGAGCTGGCTCAAGCTATTATAGATCTCAGTCAGGGAAGCGATGCTAATGCTCTGACAAACGCTTTATTACCAGAGTATGAGAGTCGATTTAGCTCTTTAAATACGGATTTAGGATTTCTTCAGCAAGTTTTCTTCAACAAACATGGGGTCACTTTAAGTCCTCAGAGTCAGATACGCTTAAGCGATGTACTAGCGGGCGCGGATACCACTATAAACGATAGAACAGTGCCTGGATACCAAGGCGATAAAATAACTTATTATACGCAGTTCGCTTTAGATAATGATACTAGTGGTCTAATAGGGCCAAGTGGCTTGCCGCTATCAAATTTACACCTCTATGAAATGCCAAATTCCCCAATAGATGACCTCAGAATTGCACTAGCAATTAATGCTTTCCTTGAGGTTAATCCAACCGATGAACTAGTAGCCAGCTACAGCGGTATGTCATTAGTACAAGCTTTAGAAAGGATTCTATCTGGAGGATCTGTATCATCTGCATTAGCCAGTGCTAGCTCCTTAGGTTCCGACTGGTACGATTCCTCATGGTTTGGTATGTTCAATAAGCCTTCGGAGAGTAGTAATTGGGTTTACAGTTGGAGGCTTGGCTGGGTATATGAGGCTTCTGCTAGTACTTCTTCTGCAGCTTGGTTCTATTCTGATAAGTTAAAGGCATGGTTATGGTCTGGTTCTGGCTTAAATGGCTTCTATTATCATTCGAGCCAGAGTCGAAAGACATGGACTTATCTGTTACCTGCAGAAGCGGATGCCTCGGGTGCCTGGCTCTACTACTTCGATACCGAGCAATGGCAGCTAGTAAGGCCTTAATTCAGAATTGAATTTGCAGATCTATACTATTGAGGGATATTAATATCCCTATCTTATATACTTACATAATCAGTAGACTCTGTCGTGTGAAAATAATCCTCTTATTGGGACGTAGCCAAGGAGGCGGAACAGAAGCGCACGCGAATTGGTTGCTTGGTGCCCTCCAAGGTGCTGGTTATGAAACAAGACTTTACAGTTTATTTCCTAATCATAGGCAATCGAGCTATGCCGAGCGATTTTTTGAAGTCTTTGGTCTGCCGATGGCTCAAAGCCGATTCATCCGGTGGGCCAAAATGGAGCAGGCTGATTTAGTTATATGCTTTGGGCGGTTGGCAAATTGCTGCGGGTACCAAATTAAGCAGCAGATACCAAAAATCTCTCTAATAGCTACTTGCCGGACGAACAGAAGGTTACCTGCTGCTTACCGAAAGACCTTGGCAACAGCAGATTTGGTTTTAGTTAATTCGCAGTGGGCGAGACGGCGAGTCGCCAGGATCACCGGCGTAGTAGATGGAAATTTGCATACCATGGTAAATGCATTACTTCGCCCAGAATTGAGTACTTTATGCAATACCTCTGCAGACCAAAGAAATGCACGAATATCCTTAGGCCTAGATCCTACTAGGCCTGTAGTTTCCATGGTCGCGCACTTCGTTCCTGGGAAGAACCAAGAAGGGCTAATCCGCCTGCTTGCTGATAAAAAGCTACCCGCCGGTACGCAGCTGGTATTCGCTGGAGAAGGGCCTTGTCTACGCAATTGTCAGCGTTTGGCCAGCCGCCTGGTCCTCGATCGAGAAATTCGCTTTTTAGGAAAGGTTGGTCAGCTTAACGATATTTTTCGAGCGAGTGATCTCATTGCTTCCACTTCACTTCGGGATAGTTTGCCAAATGCCTTAATTGAGGCTCAAGCTGCTGGCTTGCCCGCAGTTGCTTACGATGTGGCTGGGGTGGGGGAAGCCTTTCTGCACCAGCAGAGCGGACTGCTAGTACCTGCTGCAGACGCTCAGGCTATGGCAGATTCAATCGAAACACTTCTCGAGGATGAGAAAGTACGAAATCATTATGGTCATTGCGCTAGAGAGCATGCTCTTGAGCACTTTGATCCGAATCGGTTACTAGAAGAATACATACGGTACATAGGATCCCTATCTGGAAACTAGGAGGTATCCCTTCATGTAATCGGACGTTTTAAAACTTATTTTTAATTTGGTAATATCCAAATCAGTATCGAAATTCAAAAGCTTGTTTTGCGGTGGCTGTTTGTAGCCATATATTATAATTACTGTTTTTAGTGCTTAGATTGATTTCTAAGGCACCTTGGGCAGATTCTACGATTGCTTTTAGCTCAGACTGATTATCGCTTGGAGAAAAAAGCCATGTAAATACCGCAGGTTGGTCGATTTTACTTTGGTAGACTAGAGTAGGTGCTTCTATCTTTTCGTTAAAACGTTTACTATGCCAACCTTGGACCTCTGGGCTTATTTGTCCCTCAATAACTACGAGATCGAATTCGTAGATAGAGTTATTATAGGCCGAGATCTGTAGTTTATTTAAGCCATCAAGTAGCTGATAATTAGGCTCGTTGATTTGCCAATTACAATTAGGCGCTGCATGCCAATAGCCCCGTACTTTCTGAGGGGAGAATGTGATGATACGATCGACTACTAGTATCCCAATATCGGTTAAGTTGATAACTGATCTTTGCCAGCTGGCTTGATGTTTCCCAAAAGAATTTTGAAAATTTTGTTCGCCCCAAGCGGCAGTCCAATTCTCACCCTCTGCATAACCAGTCCCTAACAGTGGACCGATACTTTCTTTTGGCATCTGCTGAGGACGTAGCCCGACGACTTCTATAATATTGTGCGCTCTAGGGCCCTTAAAATAATCTCGCCATGATCCTGGTTGGTAGGTATATCGGCCATTATCTACTAAAAAATTACTGGAGCCATGACTAATGGATAGATGTAAAAAATCATCATGTTGGTGGTCTGTTCCACGCGGGCCTATATCAAAGAAAGCCCATGACTGAGGGTTATCTACAGAATCATCTCCGCGAAAGATAACTTGACCCGCATTAGGGAAATAAACTGTAGAGCTAGTTTTATTGTAGTCGGCACGAGTCGTTTTGGGGAGAAGCTCCGCAACATCTTCTAGGTCTGAATCATTATTGAGTGGGGCGTAACCATCAGGCTTGCGAATTTGAGAAAAGTATATCCATAAGCGCTCGACTTTATCTTGCCACTTTTCGATTAATTCGGTCTCACCAGAATGCTTAAGTAGTACGAGTAAGTGCTGGAAATTAAGAGAAACAACGCGCTGGTAATGACTGGACAATTCCTTATGCGCTCCTTCGGGATAGACTTGTTTTTCGTACTGCTCGTCTAGTTTACTAAGAGCATAACTTTTCCAGTGCCCTGCTTGTTTTGTATCAGCTAAGAGTATAGATACTTTAAGTAGTGCAAGCATCTCGGTAATAAGATGATTGCCATAAAGAGCATGATTTTTTAACAGATAATCGCCATGAGACTGGAGACTATTTATAAATCGATCACGCAGTTGATCTGGGAAGTACGGGTCATTCCACAGGCATAAATAAATAATGTCCCAACTTTCTAAAATTCTGCGTGCCACTTCTAACGGTCGCCATGCACTGGAAAAACTAATGCTATATGGGGGTGACGCATGAGTCTCTAGCCAATCGCCTAAAATACTAAATATCTTTTCAGCATAAACTTTCTCATTAGTGCTCTTGTAGGCGCGATAAAGGTCTTCAAAATAATGGTGACGATTCAAAAACCAGGCCCACTCTTTATCCTCCTTCGGACCGCGATGCTGCCAGTCGTAACCATCACTTTCATGATTTATTTTTAATGGGCTTCCAGTAACGCCCTGAAATGTGAACTGATCATTAAGTGCATTTTTCGCAGAATTGAGTACATTTCTATCAGCTAATCTTAGCGTCCGATCAATCAATTCTGCCTGTCCAGTGGTAAGTCCTATAAAAAGAGCTATCGAACTAAGATATAGTAGATATTTCGATTGAACTGCTGAAAACACCATGGCAAGTTAACTATCTTTAGTTAGCCATTTAGCGATTGGCTGTGCGGCTAGTCTAGTGAACATTCCGCACAAGATAAAGATTATGGGGGAAATGACTTCCTGTTTAAGGTAGTAGCCTAAATAACTGGGATTAAATGCGTCATAGGACAGCAGTAGGTTGCGCAAGAGTAGGCCAAAGCCAAGAAGTAGTAAGAGATATGCAACAAAACGGAGATGATAGAGGGCATTATTCATAGTGTTAAGTTATGATGTAAAGTTAGTAGAGGTATTCAAATTCTATCTTAGTTATACTTTTAAGTAACCGTCCTCCATTGGAAAAACTACATCGCAGCGCTGCGCGAGTTCTCGGTTATGGCTAACCATAATAAAGGCATTACCTCGTTCGTGAGAGATAGCGCTTAGTAGGCCAAAGACGCGGTCCGCATTGTTCTGGTCGAGGTTGCCTGTCGGCTCATCAGCTAGCAATATAGCAGGCTCATTAGCTAGGGCGCGAGCAATAGCGACACGTTGCTGTTCTCCGCCAGATAATTCATTTCCGAGTCGTTTGTATTTATCTTCTAGCCCGACACTTTTGAGTAGCGACATACCGCGATCAGCCATTTCTTCTTTACTCCATCGTCCCAACTTCCGCATCGGAATCGTAATGTTTTCAAGGGTTGTAAATTCTTTTATCAGAAAGTGAAATTGAAAGACGAAGCCCAGATACTGATTGCGTAGGGCAGTGCGCGCATCGTCCTTTAGTTGTCCAGTTTGTTTTCCAGCAAGTTCAATAGTACCTGAGTCTGGCTGATCCAGTAGCCCAAGGAGATAGAGTAGCGTAGACTTTCCAGATCCAGAGTGTCCAACAATTGCATAGGTCTTACCTGCTTCCGCAGTAAGATCGACATCGCATAGGGCATGGACGCGATTAGCACCTTCTCCAAGATAGCGGTTTAGCTGTTCAGTTCTTAGTACTGTACTCATTTTATTTAGCTACTGCTTCCTCTAATTACAGCACCCGGTTCGAGGCGTGCTGCACGTCGTGCGGGAAAGTAGGATGCGATAGACACAATGACTGCGGCGATGACCCCAGCCCAAACGTAATGACTGACATCCCAATTAACTATGAAAGAATCTGTAGTGAATATACCCCTAATACGTATTGGTAACTGGGATAGCCCGTAGGTGGCACTGGCAGCAAAAGCCCAGCCAAGTACAATCCCAGCCCCTAATACCAAGAGGCCTTGGAGCATAAAGATCTGTGTGATATCACTCCTAGTATAACCCATTGATCGTAGGATGGCAATCTCACGAGTCTTATCAATTATGATCATCACTAAGGTGTTAAACATACCCAGCCCTGAAATAAGAATAATTGTAGATACCGTGAGTGCTGAGGATATACGCAGCACTGCGAAGACTTGCAACCAGGTCTTTTCACGGCGCTGCCAGCTCATCACGGAGTGTGATAAGACCGGGCCCAAACGTGCAGAAAATTCAGGCGCTTTATCTGGGTCGTCTAAATTAATTTGTATAAAGGAAGCGCCGCTTGGTCGTTGTAATAAGGTGCGCGATGCAGGCAGATGCATGTAGACCCGCTCTTTATCGACTTGCTCGACACCAGTTTCAAATATTCCTGCGACCCGGTAGCGGTGCGAAACCCCGCGTGCTTGTAAAAGCAAGGTATCACCAGGCAGTAGGTTTATTCTCCTTGCAAGTCGTTCCCCTATAAGGACTCCATAAGGGTTATCTTGAAATGCTTTAATCGATCCTTGAATGATTTGCTCTCCCAAGTCAGAGACTCTAAAATGCTGCCGGGTATCGATCCCATACGGCTTACAATCTTGCTCTTTAAAGTTAGCTATTAACATGGCACTGCCGCGAATAACTGGAGCAGTTGCCACGACATCTGGGAAGCGATGTATGGCATTCATTATTTGTTGGGGGAACTGCACTCCAGATATATACTTGACGCTATCGTCTAGATTAACGCGAAACTTTGAGCCTTTATCTGCTTGCATGCTACGCATGGTCGACTGGTAGCGATCTTCCACTCGCGCCATTCCATTTACACCTAAGATAGTCTTAATGAAAAATCGCTCAAATCCAGAGGTTTGTGCCTGGGTAATTATAAAAAACCCGACTCCAAAAATTATGCCGCCTAGACTCATCAGCATGGCACGCTTACGAGAGAGTAAGAAGCGAAGTGCAATCTGAAGATTTGTTTTCATTTGTTAGGTGAAAAGCGTGAAAACCCTGTGCCTATTAATTCTTAACACGAATGAGGTCTCCGTCTTTAAGGGATCCCATATCGTCAGTAATAATGACATCGCCGTCATCAAGACCGTCTTTGATTTCTACATGATTGAGGCCGCGCACGCCTATTTTTACCGGTGTTAGGATTGCTCTATTACTGATAACTTTAAATACATGCTCCCCCAAGAGCGCGCGGCTTGGAATGACTAAAGCATTCGCAACTTTGCGTCGTATAATACTTGCCTCTCCTGAGAGTCCTGGAATTAGAAGCTTTGGATCAATGTCTAGTTCAATTAGTACTGTATATTGCTGCTTCACTTCATCTGCGGTCGGTAATACTTGGGTTATTTCTCCTGAGAAGAGATGATCACCATAAGTTAAAAGTCGCACGTTCACAGCTTGCCCAGTGCTAATACCAGAAAAATTTTCCTCATTGACTTTTGCTTCTACAACGACTGCCTGACTGATAACTTCTGCCAGTGGGTTGCCTGCATTGATGAGCTCTCCTGGATAAGCATAGATGGTAGTGACTATACCGCTAGTAGGAGCATAAACCCTAGTTTTCTCTATACGACGATCGATGAGTTGAAGCCTATTTTGCAAACCTTGTAATGCCTGGACTTTTTTCAGGCGGTCTAACTCTTGACTCTCTTCGAAGACTTTGTATGCGCGCCTTTTTCGCTTTATCTCGAGCTCCGGATAGTTGCCAGCTGCATATAAACGCTCATAGTTTTTAAGGTCTTCTTGCTGTTTTTGTAAAGCATCTTCCAGAGCACTTCTAAGGCCCATACGTGCTGTAAGATTGCTAATGTCTGATTGTAATATCGAAGCTGTAATTAGAAGGTCAGCAGGATCGATCTCAAGTACCAGTGCACCCTTGTTGATGATAGCACCGAGTTCTAGGCTAGAGCGTGCCACGCGCCCACCTTCTTCGCTACTTAAAGTAAAGGTGTAATCACTACGTACTTGTACGATTGCGGGTACTGCATCGAGGGCGTTCGTACGTGTTACAGTCTCGGCTTCGACTAAATGGCTTAGACTGCGTCTAACAGAAAAGAGCACTATAAGAATACCAGTTAAAATTAGAAAAAGATAAAATAGTTTTGAAGAGCGCATAAAGTAATCTATTAAAATTTTCTTATTATCTTATTGGGGATACGAGATCTAAATAATCTGATAATCCAATGTGTAGATTAGCGCGCGCCTTAAGTAGGGCTAATTTTGATTTATTGTAGTCAAGCGAATCGCTACGAAGTTGAGCTGCTGTAATTCGACCAGTTTGAAGCGCTTCTTTTTGTAGTCCATATTCAGCAGTTTCTACTTCGTGTTTTGCTTCCGATAGCTCTAAACTGCGCGTTTGAAATAGTAGTGAGTCTAGCACTTCATTTGCTTGAAGTCTGAATTTATCATCAAGTAGATCAAATCCATATTCCAGCCGCCTGATTTTAGCGAGCGTTTCCATTTCCTCGTGGTGAGTTTCAAAGCCATCAAAAATATTCCAGCTTACTCGTAAACCTCCAAATACAGAGAAGGTATCTACATTATTACGTAGGGATGTATTGGTTTGTCTCTGGCTTGCAGTTACCGAGGTATCAATGAGTGGCTTTTGTCGTGCTTTGATTTGTGTAAGTTCTTCTTTCTGATGTTGGATCGCATTTATTTGTAGCAGAGCTGGCTTAGTGTTGTAGATCCAATTACTGTCCGTAAGAGCATCCCGCTGCTCTAATAACCATTGAGTGGTAGTTGTGGTATCGATAGCAGGAATCTCGATAGGTGTTGCATTTGATCCGCTCCAGCCCGCGTATTGCTGAAAGCGCTCTAGAATACGCTTTTTAGAGAGTTGGATGCGTTCGATTGTAAGAAGTGATTTTTTTAAATTCACTTCACTTTTTTTGTAAGCTAGCGCGCTGGTTTTACCGGCTTCAAAATTAATTTGTTCAATTTCGTGATTGGATTTAAGGACCACTTGTTTCGTCTCTTCATTTTGAAGTGCTACATTATCAAGAATGAGTGCTAAGTAGTCAGCACGAATTTGCCGCTCTGTTTGTTGCTGCTCGTATAAGTAATAGAGGATTGCATTGTCATGACTAAGGCGCGCTTGTTCAATTTTTGCCTCAATTGCGCCCCAATGGTAGAGTGGGCGACGTAGCGCTGCGCTGTAAGTCATTCCTAAGTTATCTGTGTCTTCGGCGCCGCTACGATAATCTTTACGATAGCCCAAGTTAGTCAGTAGATCAAGACGTGGGTAATAGGCTGACTTAGCTTGCTTCAGGCGGGCATCCGCTTCTTCCTTCGTGATTGCTTGCTCGATTAGGGTGGGTGCTTGATCCCGAGCAAATTTAAGTAATTCAGAAAGTTCTGGGAGGTGTGCTTCAACTTCTTGTGGGGGATCATTTGCAGAGCAAACCTTTAGAGTAAGCCACAATAAATATACAGGTAACCAGAATTTGTTGTAAGACATAGTATCGTTTATATAGAGCGATGTAAAACTATTGCGAATGATCGATATAAATAAAATTTTATTATCATTTTAACGTCAAAGGTTATGGTACTAAAGTATTAATTTAAGGTTATATTTAACTATACATAATCTTACTGTACTTATTACAAAAATTCCTGTAATAAGTGTAAATAATATGGGAATTAAATCCAAAAATTCTGAATTAGAGCTTACTGTTTTGCAGCCATGGGTGGAATTGGCAGATCGTTTAGGTGTGCCACGTTCTATAGGTCAGCTCTATGGGCTCTTATTTATTTCCAATGCACCACTAAGCGCTCAGAATTGTGCTGACCAGCTTCATATTAGTCGTAGCTCAGCTGGTCAGGGGCTTAAGCAACTAAAGGAATTGGGTGCTATCAAATTAGATTTTAAACTAGGGGATAGAGCTGAGCATTTTGTAATCGAGCCTGATCTTGGTATTTTTGTTAGCCGCATTTTAGAGGGTCGCCTGTTGCCTGCGTTTACTGATTTCTTTAAAGCCTTTCACAAAAATGAGGAGTTTAATCTACAGATATCAAAAGCACGCAAAGACAAGCTGCTTCGTTGGGAAGATAAAATTGGTAGTGCTTATAATGAGATAAAAGAGTTGTTATGATAGAATTCTTAAAATCAATGTATCAATATAGAGGTATTATTTTCTTTCGTGTGGTTGCAACTTTGCGTGCGGACGCTCGGGCTATGTATTTAGGCTATTTGTGGTGGTTTTTAGAACCCGTGCTTAATACCGCTCTTTACTACTATATTTTTGGAGTTTTGATGGGCAGTAAAACTCCAGATTTTATTACTTATCTCTTACTTGGAACAGTTATTTACCAATGGTTTCAGTCTAGTATTGCCGGTAGTATGGGCACTATAACCGCTCGTGCCCACTTACACCGGCAGATCCCTTTACCTAAGTACCTGTTCGCTATTATTAGTGTAGCCTCTTGTTCATGGAAGTCGGCTTGCGTTTTTTTCGTGATGCTAGGCTTTATAGCTTTTTCCAGCGGTTTGCAAATAGGTGCACATTTATTATGGTTACCAATTTTGTTTTTAATTCAGTTATTTTTGATTATAGGATTTTCAATTGTTTTGTCGATCGCATCCGCATATCTGAAAGATTTACAGACCTTTATGTCAGTTTTATTCCGTGGGGGTATGTTTATTTCTGCCATCTTTTGGGATGTATCGAGAGTGCCGGAGCAATTAAAGACACTATTTTATTCGAACCCAGCGGCTTCCTTGATTCAAGTCTTCCGATCGGTTGTTTTGCATGGAGAGCATCCGAGCAGGATTCTGCTACTATATCTAATTGCCCTCAGCCTGATCTTTATCCAAGTCGGGATGTTCTGGCACCGCCGTATCGACGGGCATATTCTAAAACACATCCAAACCTGAGCTTACTGTGATGCTGAAAAAAAGTAATGTAATTGAAACGGATAATTTGGAAGATAATGTATTACTTCGTTGCGAAAGTGTCGGTATATGTTACCGGAGGGTTAATAAGCTTGGGCTTTCTCATTGTCACAAAGATCGTGAATTTTGGCCTTTCCAGAATTTAGATCTGGAGCTCAAGCGAGGCGAAACACTGGGGATTGTTGGTAAAAATGGTGTTGGAAAATCTACTCTACTACGACTACTTGCTGGTGTCACTCATCCAGATACTGGACTGTTGATTAAGAGACCAAATCTTAACATACAATTACTTAGTGTAAATCTCGGTTTTGAGCGAATATTGTCCGGCAGAGAAAATGCTGTCATGGCAGGCATGTTACTCGGTAAATCGCGTAAGGATATAGAAAGCCGTTTAGAAGCAATTAAAGACTTTAGTGAGTTAGCCGATTTTTTTGAACAGCCAGTATATAGTTACTCAAGTGGTATGCTTGCTAGATTGGGGTTTTCAATCGCTATTGAAGCTGACCCAGATATTCTATTGCTAGATGAAATCTTGAATGTTGGAGATTGGCATTTTAGGATTAAATCACGTGCGAAGGCCGTCGAGCTCATGGATTCAGGGCGATCGGTAATTCTTGTTTCGCATGATCCAAAGACGTTAAAAGATCTTACGAGCCGAAGCATAAAAATCGGCTCATGATATCTATTATAATATGAATACTGAAGAGATATTTGTTCCACATTTAGGATGGTTAAGGTTACCGGCAAATGATGAAATCTCAAAATTAATTCACCAAGGGGTTTTTGAGCTAGAAGAGCAAATATTCTTTCACTTATTTCTGCGTGATAGAGACGTGTTCGTTGATGGCGGCGCACATTCTGGATTTTTTTCTAGGATTGCGGATTCAATAGTTGGTGATTCGGGCCTAGTAATTGCATTTGAAGCTAACCCTACAACTTTCGAATTACTTTCTGAAAACTTAAGCCGTAGTGTGACACGCTCAAATGTAGAGTTATGTAATCAGGCTTTATGGAAAGACGATGGAGAAATTCTATTCCAATCTAATGAAGCAATAATAAGTTCATTTGATCATGTGACTTATGTAAAAAGCAGTAATACTATTGAAGTTCCATCTATCTCTCTAGATTCATATTTTGCTTCTTATTCCGACAGAGAGATCTCTCTGGTAAAACTAGATTGCGAGGGTGTGGAGTCTCATATCATTGAAGGTACTAAAGGTTTAATGAGTAATGGGAAGATAAAGTGTTTTCTCGTTGAGTTTTCAGAGTTAAATCTACTCCGAGCGAATAGCAGTACTGAAGATCTCTTTCGAGTCGGACAGTCGCATGGATATTCTTTCTATCGTTTTGACTCTTCCACGAATTCCATAAACAAAGCATATTTTGATAAACCAATTTATTATGAGAACTTGCTACTGACTAATGACCTAGATTTTGTTTCAGACAGGATTTTAACGGCTTCTCCTAAAGCTAAGCGTGTTTCCAAAGATCTAGCTGCGAAATATAAAGTTAATCTTTCCACTAAGAAAATTTTAGAGAACTATACAGTTATCCAATCTAAAGCAGAACTCTCAGAAAATAATAAAACGTGGGCTAAGAAATCGGAGCGATTATTAGAAAAAGAGAGGATACTCTCAGAAAATAATAAAACGTGGGCTGAGAAATCGGAGCGATTATTAGAAAAAGAGAGGATATTAAATAATAAGCTAGGAATCGAGTTACGGAAGGTTAAACGAAAGTTGGGTGTATTTGAGCATACTATTCATCTTGATGGACAGGAGGTTCATGTTGATAAAAAAATAGATATATGTGTACAAGTAGTCATTTGTGCTGCAAAGCCTAGAATTGACGTCCTTAAGTTTGTATTAGAGAGCCTTAATCGTCAGACATTAGAGCGATCAAAATGGTCACTATGTTATATAAATAATGCCCCAGACGACCAAGAGCCGAGGAAGCTTTTTTCTAAACTTAATCTCGGCTTTGATTATTCACTCATAGATGAGCCAAGAGCAGGGCTAATATTCGCCCGCTTGTCTGCGATAAAAAATACAAATGCTGAACTTTACGTATTTGTAGACGATGACAACGTATTGGACGACAACTATTTAGAGCACGCACTACAAGTTTCAGTAAATAGACCCGAATTGGGTGCTTTCGGTGGAAGATGTCATGGGATATATGAAAGAGAACCAGGTAAGTGGTTTCGTCAGCTTGAAAATTATATTGCGGTTAGAGATTATGGAGAAAACGAGTTGATTTCCCCTAATGATCCAGAATGGGGACCTTGGGAGCCTGTAGGTGCGGGAATGGTTGTTGCAAGAGAAGTTTGTCAGAAATTCTTAGAATTATATGAGTCGAACATGCATTCTCAGGCTTTAGGTCGTAATAGAGATGCATTAATGTCTGGGGAAGACACACTGCTTGCTAGGGTATCATATAGTCTTGATCTCAAATGTTGTTATATCCCTCTATTGCGTTTGGAGCATTGGATACCACCAAGAAGAACTAAGTTTATCTACATGTGCAGAATCTTATTTGGTCATGGGTCTAGTTTTTATACTCTTCAGAAAGTATACGGTGAAGAACATTATACTATTACAAAAAGGTATATAGCGAAGAAGATGATCTATCGTTTTGCGACTAAAGGTAGGTCAGGAATCGCGAGAACATTTTGGGAAATCGGATACCGAAAGGCATCTCGTAGAGGGGATAGGTCGTGAATAAAATTAGCGTCATTATACCAGTTCTGAATAGTGAAGATACTATTTGTCGCTGCCTTTCTTCGATTAAGAATCAGGAGGGTATAGATTTAGAAGTTATTGTGGTAGATGGCCTTAGCTCAGACAAAACGATTAATATTATTAAAAATAAATATCTAGAAACAGTAGACTGCCTCATCTCTGAAGCGGATCTAGGGCAATCTGATGCAATAAACAAAGGTTTTAGGCATGCCACAGGAAACATTCTCTGCTGGCTTTGTGCCGATGATGCATTTACTTTGCATTCCTTAGAAGAAGTAGCGCAGGCCTTTGCCGCAAATCCTAATCTCCAAGTTTTTTCTGGAGCTTGTCGAAGGGTGCTAAAATCTGGAAAAGCCTACACCCGTTACGTTAGTGAAGATAGCTGGAAGAGGCTTGGCTATAATAATGAATTTGACCAGCCGTCTATGTTTTGGAGTCGCAGTGTATATGAATGTATCGGGGGCGTAGACCTTAATCTAAAAGTAGCTATGGATTGGGACTACTGGAACAAAATGAAAACAATAGATGTTAATTTCCTGACTACACCTAACATACTATCAAATTATTATTTCTCAGAAACAAATAAGACCTCATCGGATCCCGAGCTTCATCTAAAAGAAACTAGGCAGATTATTAGTAAATATGCACCCCACGGGGACCTAGTTTTGAAGTTATATGATCATCTTTTTACAAATTTCGATATGAAGGGATGTTACGATAGAACTGCCAAAATATCTAATGATTTAAAAAAGGCTCACCATCAATACCTTAAATTTGCAGAAACTGTTTTTGGTGAGGATATTGTTAATCATTACAATTGGAATTGGATAAGCAAAATGATGAGAGGCGTTAAATGATAAAAGCTATTGGTCTGATTAGGGAATTCTTCGAAGTTGAAAGGGAGTTGCGCAATTTAACCTCAAATTCAAAAATCAAGGACGAACTTAGTGAAGTCTCTAGTACTTGGTTAGAGCGAGTTGACCGTGTTTTGATGTCTCCAGCTAATAGAAACCTTGCAAGGTATGAAGGCGCTGGAACTATTTCTGATGGCATAATATTGATGCATAATGGTGTAAGAATTGCCGCTCTAAGCTATTATGGAGGCGGAATGATTCATTTGCTTAAGAGTAACAAAGGTTCTCATGAGCCTGAAGAGGAGTTAATTTTTGAGCAAGTTGCGAGTGTGCTGGGCGAGAACCCTGTTATGCTTGAGCTTGGTGCATATTGGGGATTCTATTCTCTTTCGCTTTTGAATCGTAGGCCTAAAGCGAGGTGCATACTCGTTGAGCCAGATAAAAAAAACCTCATTGCAGGTATGGTTAACTTTAGAATTAATCGGCGGAAAGGAATTTTTGTAAACGCTTATGCAGGTGATAAAATCGATAGTTTTCCTGAGTCCGTACCAGTCCTTCAGGTCGACCAATATCTCGAGATAAATTCTATTAAAGACCTTGATATATTACATAGCGATATTCAGGGAGGAGAGGCAGTTATGCTACGTTCAGCATCTAAAACTCTTAAAAATAAGAGAGTTAGGTTTGTCTTTATTTCAACACACTGGGATCAAATACATGCGGTATGTCGTCAAATAATTGAGGATCATGGGTATGAAATTAGATGTGATATTCTACCCTCGTCTAGTTATTCTTATGATGGTCTAATTTTCGCTTCCAGGGATAAAGGGGCACCTACTATAAAGATACAATAGAATGAAACTAGGAATAATTGGTTGTAAAAGAAGTTTACGTATTGAAATAGGCGATAGCTGTGAGACTATATGTAAAAAGTCTGGACTTAATTTTGGTAACCTCCTTTTCCAGCATGCTTGTAAAAATCTTATCTCGGGAGATTTTTTAGGAATTGGGCTAAATACAACCTGGGATATCGAAAGAATTAAGTCTGAATGTGATATGATTATTTTTCCATCAGCGAATTTTATTAACGAAGAATCTGACTTCGGTGTTTTCGCTGATTTTCTTGAGAAGCTTGATTTACCTATTATATCAATCGGTCTTGGAGCACAAAATGAACTTGTTAATCAAAAAGAAATTAAGATCAAGGATGGAACGCGTAGGCTGATCGAAATTCTTGCCGATAAGGCTAATATAATTGGGGTTCGGGGAGACTATACGCAGTCTGTTCTCGAGCGTATGGGTATTAAGAATACTCAGGTTATTGGCTGTCCGTCTAATCTTCTCACACCGACCGAAGAATTAAAGAGATCTTTCCAATTAAAACTAGAACGCCAGACAAAATTTATTACAGTTAACGGACACCACCCATGGACTCCAGATAGTGAGCTAAAAATGTTAGAACGAGCACTATTTAATATAGCTTATTTTCACGATGGTGATTATCTTGCGCAGTCGCATGATCCTTTGATTAAGTTAGCTTCAAAGAGTCGCCACTGCACTTTGAATGAATGGCGAGAGATCTTAGAATCACTTCACCGTGCGTCGGGCCTCTCAATTTCTCTAGATCTATTCGAGAAATTTGCACGTAAAAATATATATTATGAAACGGATGTTCCTTCGTGGCTATATAAGTCTTCTTTTTATGACTTTTCGATCGGTTTAAGATTACATGGAAATATGGCTTCTTTCCAAGCTGGCACTCCTTCGTTGTGGATTTCTCACGATTCTAGAACACAAGAACTAATTGAGGTGATGAAGCTACCCCATATATCATGGCCTGACTTAAAAAATGCTAAAGTTTCTGACTACAAAGGTATTTTTCTGGATCAATTAGATATTTATTTTAAACGAAGATATATATTGGAAAACAATTTTGTTGAGTTTCTTGAGAAGAACAATCTTAAGCCGAGCAGAATTCTAAAATAGAATTTTTAATTAGCTGTTTTTAAGAGAACATGTATTATGCTGAATAAGCTTTGAGGTAAATTACCTATTTACTAAGTCATCACTGTTTTTTCTTATGATAAGTTTTGTAGTACCAACGTTAAATCAAGGATTGTTTATTCACAAATGCCTTGACTCGATTGCAGAACAGAATATAGCGTTAGGTACTTTTGAGGTTGTCGTAATTGACGGTGGTAGCTCTGATTGCACTGTAGAGATTCTTAAGAAACATCCGGTTGTTACGGAATGGGTCTCAGAGCCCGATCTTGGTCATTGGGATGCTCTTAATAAGGGAATTCAAAAAAGTCATGGTGAATGGATCGCTTGGATTAATAGCGATGACTTCTATTTCTCGGGAGCATTTTCAAAAGTTTTGAATTTTATTAATGAAACTCCTGATGCGGACATAGTCTATTGTGATGCTGAGGAGGTTGATGAGAATGGCGATAAAATAGGCGATTATTTAGTCGAACCTTGGAATTATGAAAGATTGATCGATCGATGTATACTCTGTCAGCCCGCAACTATTATTCGAAAAAGTGTCTTTGATATACACGGTGGCTTATCTGCTGAATGCCGAGTGGCAATAGATCTTGAATATTGGTTGCGAGTAGGAAAAAAAGTGAATTTTGTCAAAGCCCCTATCAAACTTGCCGCTTCTAGATTGTGGGCGGGGACGAAGTCAAGTAAGGAGCAATTGTCTATGCAGGAAGAGGCACTCTATTTCGGGCATTTACATGGGAACCGTTGGTCTAGGAGAAGAATTGGCGCTCTAGCAGAAGCGCGAGTGTTAAAAGCATTCCCTTATTTTTCTCCTGGAGATAGGGGGTATAAGCGCCTATTTTTTTACAGTATTAGGTTCTTTTTCTACATCTTTGTAGAATTTCAATGCAGATTAGGGTTTTTTCGCCTTCGTTAATAATTTTAAGTCTTCACGCATGGCCTTTTTTGCTTCTGGGCCTGCGTAATGAACTATGTGAGCATTTCGTCGACAATCTACTTTCTGCCATTTGGCGCACACTTCTGGATGATAATTAAATTCCTTTGGTAGGGAACAAATAGAAAATCCATGAGCACGTACTTGATAGTTTAGTGTGGTTTGATCTGCCCATCTTCCTCTTGCTAGCGCACTCCATCTAGTTGAAAATATTCCTCTGTGTATCTTAGAAACAACGAAGACACCTGAATTAAAATATCCTTCCTTCCAATTAGATATTTGACCTAATCGTTTTTGGGCTCGCAAACGTTCTTCATCTCTTTTCCATTTTTGAGGACCAACATCCTCCATAACACAACCTACAGCATCTTGTGGCACTAAGCTGAACATATCTGGCAGGTCTTCTCTGAGCAATATATCGCTATCTAAATAAAGTATACGGTCATACTTTTTGAGCAATTCCCCGACTTGAAATTTTTCAAATTGAATGCGTCTAATTTTCTTTCTTACAGGGAGAAATTTATAGGCTCTTTTATTAATAATTTCAAAACTCCAGTTGTGATTCTTGCATACACCTAGAAAATTTTTGTTAACAGATTCGAAAAATTCAGATTTTCCAATTTGCAAGGTCACTAATGCTTTGCGTTCCATTTTTTTTATAAAAGACTATCCCATTATGAATTGTTTAATTTAACAAGAATTCTCTAAGATTGACTATAAATAATGTACAGAATCAGTCGACTCTGTACAAAACATACGGAATATTTACCATTTTTTACATCTAATAGCTACATGGAAAATCGATTATTGAAATACAATCAAAATTCTTAATGTAGATACTTTTCTACGAATTTTTTTAAGGCTATTATAATGTAACATTCTATTTTATTTGAAAACCTAAGTCATCGCTATCTCCCATCTCTGTGCCAAATATATTCATTAAGTTTAATCTTTGGTTGGTATTATTACCGCTACTAGGGATATTAGCTGCCTTCTTGTTTTTTAAGAGATTTTTTGATAGTGGGGTGGTCACTATACCACATGAAGTTACGAAGGTGATTGATTTTTACGAAGCGGATCATACCCTAAATCCCGTTAATGAATCGCTATCAAAGTCTGGTTCTAAAACACAAGTAAACTCAGATTCCGTAAGTAAGGCTGTATCAAAACTAGATCTCAGACCCTTGCCTAAATTAGAAGATAAAGGCCGAGGACCTTTTGCTGACAGCGAAGCATTGAAGGTGCAGGAAACCTTTAAAGTTGATCCACCCATGCGGTCGATTGGGCAGGACTGGAAAGCAGGGCGGAAAATATCTAATTTCACCATGCCTGTTTCTGAGGGGCGCAATTTAGAAATACAAGTAGAGCGTTTTGAATGTATCGGTGAAGAAGGCGGGACATTCATCGGGACTGTTATCGGTGCCCCTGGCAGTACAGTAAATTTATCCTACAGGGGGAGTTCAGAGGCAGGCCGTATAGATATTCCGTCCGAGGGTCGATCTTATCGAATTCTACCTGCGAAAGATGGAGCGATTATTGTTCAGGATCGAAACCCTTCCCTAGATGTGCAATTAGGCGCAGTATTCCCTTCTGTAGGGATTGAGCTACCTCCCGTTCCTGACTTTATTCCACCGCCACCTCCTAGCGGAATCTTCGAGGCAATCCCGCGATCTGGACCGTTACCCTAAAGGTCTATTTAGCAGTAGAGTTTTGGAAAAATTCAAACTAAATTAATGATTTCAAATACATGATATTACCTATGCATGTGTGGGATTTGCTGATCAATGAGCAAATGGTTAAAATCTTTCACCTAGAGAAACCCGATGTAGTTCAACTATCAACGGGAGCTGTTTTCACAAGCGAAGAATCTGAGGAGCTTGTAGATTGGATATTTGCTCATGAAAACCAATATCCATGCATCGTTGACTGGCTTAGCTTTCTTCGATGCTACCGAGGAGCCTTCTCTGGCGTAGCTCAAGGTATGGGATGTTGGAATGAGCAAAGTTCACACACCTTAGGTCATGATAAATGGACAGTAGGGTGGGCTGGTGATGCTATGCTTCCAATAGCGAATGCGCTGTATGCATTAAAGAGTTTTGGGGTTTGTGGAACAGTGCTTGAATGCGGGGTATTCAAAGGATCATCTACGGCATGCTTAAGCTTAGTTTGCGCGGAACTTGGATTTGACCTCGACTGCGCAGACTCATTCGAAGGTCTCCCTTCAGTAGAAGGCCACTATGCAAAGGGTGACTTCTATGGAACACTCGAGGAAGTTAAACGTAATGTGTCTCGATTTGGTAAGATCGAACAAGTCAATTTTATCGAGGGATGGTATTCTGAAACACTCAGCACTTATGACAAACCAATCGCACTTTTATGGATCGATGTGGATCTACAATTATCGACGATTGATGTGCTTGAGAACACCTATAATAAATTAGTCCCAGGTGCATTTATTCTTTCCGATGGCTTCGCGGAAGGGGTTGACTTCGACCACAATCAAGTCGTTGAAACTGGCGGAGAACCCGCAGGGTTCTACCGCTTTTTCGAAGATAATAAGATTAACTACTGCGCGGCAGCAGGGGGTAGCAAAGGACTCGCTTTGATTACACCACGAAGCCATACAGAAGAAGACTTTCTTATCCCGCCTGATACAATCAAGTATCTTATTGGATGCCTGTAATAAAAATTGGCTTACTTAATCTCTAAGTCTCAATGATGGAGATAAGGGCGCGTTCAAAGCTCTGTAAGCTTTCCTTTATGATCTCTTCGGTGTGCGCTGCTGAAAGGAACCAGTTATGGTGTGGGTGTAGAAAAAGCCCCTCTTGTACAGCTGCCGCGCAGAGCTGTTGTTGTCTTTTAAAGGACGAATCTTCTGCTACTCGGACGTAGGGCATGGCTGGCTCACCGCTCGCTCGAAGCGGAATACCATATCGTTTTCCTAGAGCGAGCATACCTTCTATTAATTGTGTGCCGCGCTCTTCGAGTTGCTCAGGGATAGCATCTCGCTCGGTGATCTCTATGGTTTTCATAGCTACTGCCATGGGTACGGCACAATTCCAGAAGCTTCCTGTCAGAAAGCATTTGCTCGCGGCTACCTTAAAGGCACTTGTCCCAGCGCATGCGGAAATCGGATGGCCGTTCCCTAGAGCTTTACTGTAGCACATAAGGTCCGGTTCGAGTCCGTAGCGACAGTGCGAGCCATTTGCATGAAGCCTCAGGCCGCTCCGCACATCATCTAGAATCAGGGCTATACCATGCTTCTGACTTAACCGGTTGAGTGCTCCGACCCAATCGCTGGTGGGGAGTTCTGAGTCGGCGTAATTAGGATGATGAAAAGGAGTGACAATAATCGCGGCGAGCTCATCAGCTTTTTCGGCTATTAATTTTTCTAGTGAGGACACATCATTCCAATAAAAATGATCGACTTGCGATCGATCTTCAGCGATCACACCTCCGTATCCGGGCACGCACCAAGGATCGATTCCGTGATAAGCTTGAGTCTCTTTGGCAACGCGTTTACGACCCGTTTGTTCACGCGCTACTCTAATAGCCCAATTTGTCATGTCACTACCATTTTTACCAAATACCGCCCAATCGGCTCGATCTATTTGCTCGACTACTTTCTCGGCCAAGCGTACGGAGTATTCCGTAGGATGATTGAAACACTCTCCATCAACTTCGGCTTCGCGGGCCACTTGGGTTATTTCAGGATGTTGATAACCAAGAAGGATAGGGCCGAAGCCACACATATAATCAATATAGCTGTTACCATCTACGTCTTGATAGCGGCAGCCTTCGGCAGCCTTCGCAAAATAAGGGAAAGCCCCGGGGACCATCATCGCCGGGCTTGCATGACCATAAATACCAGCAGGGATCACCTTGCTGGCTCGCGCGAATAATGATCTGGTTTTTTTGAACGATTTCATGGTGAAATATATAAAGGGATTCGCTCAAAAATATAGCCTAGAGCATCTGCTAGGGGTGCGTAACCTTCTATAGTAATATCTTGTAGTCCAACGGCAGCAAGTACATCGATCCGATTACCAATTGCTTGCAGTGCAGTTTTCGCATCTTTAAAAGTAACAGATACATCTGGCTCTTTTTCTGGCTTTCCCTTGCCTGGTTTGAGGCGTCCACCTTTCCAATCTATCCAAGCTCGGTATCCCTCGTCGCCAATAGAGAAATGGGCCAGCCCTTCCGGTATGCCACTTAGGATTCTTTTAGCGCACGGTTCGTGTTGTGTTAGAGTGACCGCAGCACGTAAAGCAACACCTAATTGTAGTGCTACATGAGAACTATAGAAATTAGGGTCTTTGAGCTCCTCTTCGGACGGTCGCAAGCTTACTTCTAATAGGGAGCTTAGTGCTTTAAATGTTCTAATATCTGTTAGCCTACTCGCTCCACGCAAAGGGATGGGGAGGCGGAAACCAGTTTTTTCAAATTCATTGTTGAGTTGCTCCTCGGTTAAAAAGTGCAAAATGATATCGCTACCCTTAGATCTGGTTTTTGTCACCGAACAGGACTGATCCGAGAAGTGTAGGTAGGATCTTAATCCGCTGTAAGTTTGAAAAGAGAGGGTGAAACTACGCTCACCTAGAATCTCCTTCGCTGTGTCGCTATTGGCTATAAAATCTTCAAACGCAGGTAAGACAGCATCTAGGTAGAGGCGAGCCTTTATTCTTTTTTGAAGTTTAGTTAGAGAAGTGGACATGAATTATTAGTCTAGTTATTGGGTAGTACCTAAAACTCCTAAACAAAGGCTAATTCCCTTAGGAAAGCAACTATCTGGCTTGGTTCGGTATCTGGCCGCAAATAATCAAATTTTAGGCTAGCCCGTTTTCTATAAACTTTTGATTCTATTAGAGTCTTTAGGTGTTCAGATAAGTCCGAAGACCTGCGAATGAGTGGCGCTTCAATGCCTTGAGCGCGTATATATCTGATAGTAATACACTCTTGGGGCATAATGCCACCAAGCGTATTAAAGATGATTGGACAGCCTGCCAAAATCGATTCAGACGTAGTTCCAGTCCCTGGGCGGGCAACTATTGCGTCAGATAAATCCATAAGCGAGCGCATATCGTTCTGCTGACCTAGGGCGCGAACGGTGAGGAAGCGAAATCCTTTTGAGAGTTTATCGATCGCTGACTTAGCAGCGCTATTATTTCCGCATAAAGCGATAACTTGTAACTGTAGCCCTGATTTCTCTAAATCTTTTAAGAAGGCGATGTGATTAACAGCTCCATTAGACCCTGTAGAAAGAAGCAGAGTGAAAAGCCCTAGATTGAGATCTAGATTCTTTGCTAAGGATTTTGATTTTATTTCGTTACTTTCACCTTTTGAGTAAAAATCGGGGTGGAGCAGGAAGCCTTTGTAATGCACCTTCTCAGTGGGTATTTTACGAGCGATTGCAGCTTGGCAAATTTCTGGTGTCGCGCCGATGAAGGCATCGGCGCCTGGGTCAGTCCAATGACGACTAAATCCGTATCCTCCAGTCATCTCACCGCAATAGGTAACGAAGCGCACTCTTGGTAGGGTTTCTTGTGCGATGACACGGAAGGCATGGTTAGTGTGGGCATGCACGCTAACAATAATATTAGGTTGAGTTTGCTCCAGTAGTTTCACGAAGCGCGCCTTTCCGAGGATTAACCAAGGTTTAGCCGATACATGAAATAACTCTAAGCAATTAAAATACAAGTGGTGTAAAAAGGGCCAACGCCTCTGAATCCAATTATAAATACCGACGCCAAATCGATAGAGTATAGAACTTTCTTCTAGTACTTGGTGTTGCGTAGCCACAACTGATCCTACAGGGCTATGCATATCGCACCACTGCCTGAGGCTACGCGCACGCATGTCATGACCGCCTCCTGTAGAGGATGAGAGAATTAAGATACGCAATTTTTCCATGATAAGGATATCAGGATATAAAGAGTGAATTCAAAGCCTCCGCGTTATGACGCGCATCGCAATTTTGAGCGACCCAATTTCTTGCATTCCTTCTTAATTCGTCTGCATAAGAAGGACTTTCTCTTATTTTGTAGATCGCACTAGCCCAAAGTTCTGGCTTTTCTGGATTTAATAATTCGCCTGTAAATCCATGCTTTATAGCTTCGCTGACGGCACCAGATGGGCTGGCCAAGACGGGCACGCCTGCAACCATAGCTTCAATAATAACATTGGGTAGTCCATCTCGGTCACCTGAACTAGCATGTTTCCCTGTGAAAAAGAAGAGATCTGTGGATTCATACATACATTTGTCTACTTCCTCGTGAGGCATACTACCTAAAAGAGCGACCCGATCTTCTAGACCGAAGTCTACAATGCGCTTTTGGAGACTTTCACGAAGTGGTCCGTCGCCAATGATCTGTGCAGAGAATCGGATATTTAATAAACTTAAATATTGTAATATTGTAAGTAGTTCGAGGTAGCCTTTTTTTGCGATCAAACGGCCCACGCTCAATATCCGTATTGGCGCGTCTTCGATCAAATGATAGGATATTTCTCCTTGGAGGCTGGCGGGTGACTTAATTTGCTGGTTATCGGGTGCGGAGCGCCGAATTAGATGAATCTTATCGACTGCGACTCCTCTGTGGACCAACTCATTTCGAGCTGCTATTGTACTGGTGTGAATAAATTTTGCATTTCGTGATTTCTCAAATAATAGCATGTCGCCTCCGTTACGGAAAAGGTCATAGGCATGACCTCCCATGCTGAAGGGTGTGCGATTAATAAGATGTAGGAATAGAGCCGCAGATGCTGGACCTGTCGCCCAAACCGCGTGTATACTAGCAGGTGGACTTTTTCTAAATTCTGCAGCCCTGACTATAGCATAGGAAAGACCTAATATGTGTTCTAGCGCGTTGATTAAGGACTTCGGACGGTTGCTTATGCTCAGCAAGAGCATTTTTGAAAATGCTGAGGGGTTCCTAACTAATTCGCATAAAATACGACAGGGAAGGTTTACCCAATCTATTAGCGTGAAACGGATTACTGGGTATGACCCGAAAGAATCACAACCCCTACCAAAAAGTGAATGAATCTCGACCTTTAAGTCAGTGTGGCGATCTAGACCTTCGATTTCACGCTGCAAAAAACGTTCGGATAACTTCGGGAAAGAAGTAAAGAAATAAGCCACTCTAGTTCTATCGTTTACATGTCTGTTCATGGCACTACTTCAACAATGTGAGAGTGGGTTCATTTATAGTATGCGCGAATTAGCGAATGCAATAATTTGTGTGTAAGTAGGCGTGTACCTAAGGGGGCAATTCTTGATTGAAAGAAACTGCCGCAACGCACAATGCCATTTCGCTGGCTGCGCAAGGACCGTACTAAACATTTAGCGGCGAGTGTAGGCGTGGGTGCCTTTTTATGCTTAGCGACAAGTATTTTATGCGCCGAGCTACCTGACGAAGAGCTCTCTTTAATAAACTCGGAATACATGAATCCTGTATCGAAGTCACCAGGGCGAAAATCTATAATTTTAAAGGGCAGGTCTTTGTCTAGTAGAAGGCTCTGGCTAAATGAGCTCAGGGCAGCCTTTGATGCATTATAATACGGCATATTAGGGATCGGTAGCTCTGCTGCTAAAGAGCTGATTTGTATAAGGTAAGGAGCCAAAGGACATGTATTAGCTTCTTGTAATATGTGTTTAAAGTGGCGCGTAAGCTGGACGGGGACATCGTAGAGTAGCCTTCGGTTAGATTCAATTGCATCGACGCTTGGGCTCCATGCACCTCCAATTAATCCCTGCCCAGCGTTGTTAATCCAAATATCAGGTGGATTTGATCGTGTGTAATCTTGCAAGATCTTCAAATTAGTCTCGTTAAGTAGATCTATTGATAGGTGCGTGTAGCGATTCGAATTTATTTTAGCGGTTCTCCTGCTAGCTCCAACGACAAGGAGACCTTCCGCTATCAATGCTCTAGCTATAGCTAGACCTATCCCAGAAGAAGTGCCGGTTATGAGGGCTTTTCTGTATCCTTGCTCCTTTAAAGTAGACGCCATGATAAATTGAATTAGCTAGATGCCCAGGCTAAGGTAATTTCATTGCTAGGCATACATTGGCTCCGCCGAAACCAGAACTATTAGAGAGGAATCTTCGAGCGCCATTTTCTAGATTATCTTTTGGTAGGTGAAGGCCTTGTGATTGCGGATCTGGTTCTAAAAGGTTAGCTGTGCCAGGAGTAAATCCATCGCTTAGTGCTCGAATACAAAGTGCTATCTCAAGGATCCCTGCATAAGAGAGGCCGTGGCCAGTTAGTCCTTTTGTCGAAGATATGGGAAATTTTGGGCTTTCTCCAAAAATGCACTTAATTGCACGTATCTCAGCCAGATCTCCTATTTGAGTGCCGGTAGCATGTGCATTTAGATATTCAATGGAATCTGGCTTAAAACCTGATGATTTGATCGCACCTGCGATTGCTCGGCTTAAGCCGATTCCTTCAGGAATTGGAGCGGCTGGATGGTATCCATCAGAGGATTGCCCCCAGCCATGGAATTCGGCGAGCACTTGGACACCTCTTTGAGCTGCAGCACTTGCTGATTCAAGGACTACTGTAGTAGCACCACCACAACCTACAAAGCCAGATCGGCGCGAGTCGAAGGGTAAGCTTGCCGAATCTGGATCATCCGATGTGCTGAGCGCTCGCATAATTCCGAAAGGTAAAACTCCGAGAACATCTCCGTCTTCAGCGCCAGTTACTATGATACGATCCTGTCGACCAAGCGCAATCTGATCGTAAGCAAAGCCTAAAGCATGTGATGAGGAAGCGCAGGCACTGGTGAAACCACAATTCGAGCCTTTAATCTTGAACAAGGCGCTTAGATTCCAAGAAAGTGTGCCGACTACGGACTTAACGATACCATAGGGATCGGTGCGGTTGACTCCGTACTCATGCAACTCTTCCATGCAATGGTATATATTACTAATTGACCCAGGCGAGGCGGTAAAGAGCCCCGTTTCTTCTCCTAGTTCATTCGTATTTAGACGTGCTTCTTTAATAGCTTCTCGCGTAGCTTGGTAGGCATAGTAAGTGTGTGGATTTAGAGATCTTAGTTCATCTTTTGAAAAGGATGTAGGGTAGGGACAAGTCCAGTCCTCGCTAAGACTTGAATGTGTATCAAAATCAGGAATTTCAGTCCCTATTGAGATCTTTGAACGCTTGAAGTCCGTATATCCAGAAAGACGTTTAAAATTGTGACGCTGCGCCCTTAAATTATTGAGTATGCTCTTGGTTGTATGCCCGATGGGAGACACTACACCTATACCAGTTACTACTACCTTAGCTAAGCTCATCTAATTAAGCTAAGAAAAAAATCTTAAGATGATTCTATTTTAATCTGTTCGACTAGATACTCTCGCATACCCCCGTAAGTTTTTATCCCACTCAACTCATCATCGATTAATTCTATGCCGAGTGCATCTTCGAAGGTCATTGCAATTTCTAACATAGTCAGCGAATCAATTCCTAAGTCATCGACCATTCGAGTAGAGTCGTCTGCTTTATTAAGAACTTCTGCATAAGCGTCATCGATGTTGCGTGCTATAATTCCTTTTGCAAATACTTCTAATTGATCTAAGTCTCCTGATTCTTTAAATGCACTTAGCGCTTCCCTTGTCCCTTTCGGGGCACGGTCCAGTTCATCTTCTAAACGCTTATCCATCTGCAGTTTTTTTTATTTATAAGTACAATTATATTATGCTTATTATTACTATATGAAACATCAAGTTATTAGTCTTAGAATTCAACTAAAATGTAAATCCTAGCATAGGGGTTTTAAAAGATTAGAATTTCGCTCTTTGCAAATGGAGAAGTTTGCGAAAGTTAGATTAATATTTGACCAAATAATGACACTGCTATTTTAGGATAAACTCTCCTTCGCCACGTCAGTCCAATCCCTAGAAAGTGCCTGTCGGCGGGCCTGCGAGCCGAGGGTTAGGAGCACACCCGGGTTTTGAATTATGGCTCGTAATAGCTTTGTAATACTTTTTGGGTCTTGGATGCACAAAAGATACCCCGTATTGCCATCTCTTACTGCCGCTTCCACTCCGCCTACTTGGTAGGCAATACTTGGCAATCCAAAAGCAGCCGCTTCGAGGTAGACCAAACCAAAGCCTTCTACACTCTTGCGGTGCTGAACGCTGGTAAGTGCGAAGAGATTAGCTTTTTCGTATAGACTAAACAACTCAGAGTCACTTGGGTCTAAATTAAAATGAACTTGGCATCCTGAGCGTTTAGCGAGTTCTTTGAGCTTTTGCTCATAACAGCGTTTACACCGGCTACCGGCGATTGTATAACTCAACGCGTTCTTTTCTTCACTGCTCAGCCTTCCAAGTGCCTGAAGAACTTGGTCAAATCCTTTTCGCGGGTGGATACGTCCTACGCTAAGTAAGTTTATGCTTCCATCCATAGTACCTTTTTGAGCTTTTAGTGAGGATACTGCAGCGGCCTTAAATACTTCAGGCAGGGCATGGTGAACGACGTGTACGCGATTTTGGGTCGAAGGAAATCGGGCTATTACTTTCTTTGCGATAGCTTTGGATGGAACGATTATCACACCAGCTAATTGTATGCTACGTGCGGCTATGCGTCCAGCTACACTCATAGGTGATGACCAACGCTCGATCTCTGAGCCGTGGATTACCACCCGAAGGTCTTTTGGGTAAGCGCTGCGCGGTAACAAACCACAGGCTAAGATTGGTCCGGGTTCTGCTAGTAGGTGGATACTATCTGTATCAATGAGAAACTCTTCTAATAATTGATTACGGCTTTTCCAGACATTGATTGACCCATGGCTGGGTCCGTGAACTCCTTTTCGGAGGATATAAGCTGGCAAATCTTTGGCCGACGAATGATCTGCTGACTTAGGCCCGAAAATAGTAACTGCCCAACCCATTTTTGCTGCGCTTTCTGCTAGCTCGTGGCAATAACGTCCAATCCCTCCCATTTTTGGAAAGAATTCATGAGTATGGATCTTCAGCGTGTCAGGCACATCTTAACGAAACATAGTAAGTTATAAGCGATCAATCTGAAATTACCTAAACTTATTAAAAGCAGTTCCCAAACGATCGAGCCCTTGTTCTATGTCTTCTACTGTGTGAGCTGCCGAAATAGCTGTTCGAAGCAATTCCTTGTTTGGGGGTACTGAAGGGGGTAAAGAGATGGTAGTAAATACCCCTTGGGCTATCAGTTCCTTCCAAATTTTGTAGGCTTTTAATCGGTCGCCGATAATCAAAGGGACTGCTGCGGTTTGACTACCCCATGTATCTATACCGAGCTTTTCTAAGCCGCTTTTATAGTGTTTAGTGTTGTTTATAAGACGGGTCAAATGCTCGGGTTCCGCCTTAATAAGTTCGAGTGCAGCCTCGGCACAGGCAGCTTGCGCTGGACTGATAGCGGCGCTGAAGATAGTTTGTTTCGAATGGGTGCGCATGTACTCTAAAAGCTCTTTATCACCCGCTACATAGCCCCCAGTAGTAGCCAGTGCCTTAGAAAGGCTGCCGCAAATTAGATCCACTTTTCCTAAACAGTCGAAATGCTCTGTAGTGCCACGGCCGGTTTCTCCAATTACTCCGACGCCGTGGGCATCATCCATAACTGTAAATAAGTCGTGATTTTGTGCGATTTTAAGGAATTCGGGTAGCGGAGCGATATGACCCTCCATCGAGTAGACACCTTCAAATACTAGTATCTTTGCTTTTTTAGGCGATTCAAGCTCAACAGCTCGGAGCAAAGAATTGGGATCATTATGGGAGAACTTCTCTACCCTTGCACGGCTCATGCCTATGCCCGACCAAAGAGAGGAATGGATGTTTCGATCGGCAAAAACTACGTCATTACGAGTTGCTAAACCTTGTATCGAGCTCATACAAGATAAGTATCCAGCTGAATGAATATGGCAGTCTTGTGTACCAAAAAAATCCGCTAGTTTATCTTCTAATCTCCGGTGATAAGCTCGCCCACCGTTGGAGATCCGTGACCCAGTAGAGCTCGCGCCCCACTTTTTAAGAGCTTTTTGGCCAGCCTCGATAACTTTTGGATGCTGGTTAAGGCCTAGATAGTCATTGCTACTGAGCTGTATCATCTCACGCCCCTCCAACCAGACCCTGCAGCCATCTTGACGTTCAAAATGGTGGTAATAAGGACTGTATTTTAGGCGCATCGCAGTGCTATCGTCTTTAACCGCCCGTCTTCTTACTAAGCTATCTAACATAACAGCATATATAATATTAAGTCTTTGTTAACTTAAAATCTAGTTTATATGGTGCAGAAAGTAGATTTCTGAATTAATGTAAATATTTATATTACTAACCGTAAATTATATATTTATTATTAGTATATGCTAGCATCCCGTTTGCTGGCTGATTCTAGATATGTGTTACTTGTGATTTTGGATTTTATTATGCCGATAATCACACTTTCGCATCGCTTTCCAAATTCGGCGGAATGAGGGAGATCGCGGCCATACCCATAGTTTAGCGGCTAAAGACATCATTTGAATGAAATTAGCGCGCCAGAATGTTTCCGAATAAGCTTCAAAAAATTTATGGTAGTTGAATAAATATGTTCGCAGATCAGGAGGAGTGGCAATTGTCAAGTTTTGCGAATTTTCTCGACCTAATGCATCAGAAAAGACCAGAGTTTGAAAAAACCTGAGTTCTTGGTCAGAGGGGGATAAGGCGATTCTGTCGAAACTGCCAATAGCTGCATTTACAGTAATAGGCGGTAATAGCCCATCATAAAATTGGGTCAATGAGGCGATGAATTTCTCCGCCCCTGCATGTAATTGCTCAATGGTGCTAGCGTTGAGATTTTCTTCGTCTTGGACTAATTGGTATTCACCTTCGCATTGTCCATAATAAAGTAAATAGGGCTCAGTATTTGAATAAGAAAGCTCCACTATAGGAGTGGCAGATTCTAGAATACCTCTTCGCCATTTAGGTAGCCCATTGTTCACTAAATATCCTGAGGTTGTACCAGCAGCGGGCAATGCCTCAGAAATGCTTAGATAGTATCCATGCAGCTTAGGCCCGTCACTAAGTATAGATTGGAGGCAAGCTTGCTGTGTGCCGCGCCATCCGATATCGAAGATGGCTGGCCTACAGGAACGATTGTAACCTGCTTTTTTAAGCGCAATTAATAGGGCCTTCTTTTCACTGCTTCCAATCTGCATGAGCGTGTCCTCTAGTAATGTGATTAGACGCTCCATGCGCTTGCGATCTCTGTGTCGGTGGACGATATCTTCGTGTGAGCTGAATCCTGCCGCAAGAATGGCATCCGAATGCTCGTTGATATTAAGTCCGATTCGTTCGAAATAATCCCGAAGGGGGACAGTTCGGCGGTGGTGCCCTAGCGTATCGCGTACCAGTGGAGTCACGCCGTCTGCTGCACATGCAACGGCAGCCGCTCGACGTGAAAATGGGAAATACACCAGTTTTGTATTCTTCAAATATCCGTATTTTGACTGCCAATCTGATAAAATCTTATGAGGCAAGTAACCATCTCGTCCGAGAAAAAGAATTAAGTCGCACTTATCTTCAACTAGTTTCTGGTTCAGCCAATAGCAGAGACCGTAGGTCATTGGTCCGATAGCAGAATGGCCGATATTTCTTGTAAGATCGGAGGTACCAGATGCTTTTTGTGTACGATCGCCGAAGGCTTCTTCTAGGCGTATAATACCTGAAACAACCCTTGAGGTGTTGCTTTGTTCTGTCAGTTTAGGAAAGTGTTTTGATCCTTGAGGGGGTCTTACAGGTTTAAGAAAAGGTATACTTTTAAATCCCGCATGTAAGGCCTGTTTATGGTCGCTGAAGGCGTTGTCGCCAATATGTAGTATTTCGTTCGATTGTAGGCCGAGCATATCAGCGGCTAATTTATATAGTCCGCTGTTCGACTTGCTGCAGGCATGATCGCTTGAGCAAAATACTATTGGCTCGTAGTAACCTTGCATTAGGAGTAGGGATTTAATTCTTTCGGCTCCCAAGTACATATCGGATATATAAATTATCTGTTTCCCTTTGGTCCGTGCAAGTTGCCATAGCTCATAGCCAGATGGATGAACACGGCAACAGCGCTTCTCCTGATTCACTTCGAGTTTTAATATTTCGTAGATATAATCGGTCCATTGAGGGATTTTAATCCGTAGTTCTTCGTATATTTCTTCTAAACTTACTTCGCAATGACCACATCCTTTCTTTTTTATTTTTCTCGCGTTTATCTCAGCACGGATCCGCTTATTAGCATAGCCATAAAATTGTTGCCCGAATTGCTTGACTGCCTCTACTTCGACTAGGGCGAATATCTCTTTTGGATAGACAACCCTCTGTAAAGTAGTATCAAAGACGTCAAAACTGACTGCTTGGATTTTATGTAATTGTTGCTGAAAGTCTTCTGCTAGTTTCAGGCTAAGCTCTCTCGATTCAGACGCACTTTTTCTATCACATTGAGAATCAAAGATAGAAAAATTCTCGTCCTGCGTTACAGATTTGATAGGTGAATACATGAATAAGTATTTTGGGTAATGTAGTTTACACACTCTGAGGCAAGCTAAACATTGACAAGACGATTCTATGACACTGCTTATGGGCTTTATGCCAATAGTAACTGTCAAGCCCAAGGCGAAGGTAGCCGTAATCACTCGCACTAAGAATCGCCCTATCTTTCTAATGCGCGCTATTGAATCAGTATTATCGCAAGCTTTAGAAGATTGGTTGCATGTAATCGTCAATGATGGGGGAGATCCGGCAACAGTTGACTTCCTTGTTCGCTGTGAAGCCAATGCGTATAAGGGGCGGGTGCTTGTGGTTCATCACACTGAGAGTCAAGGTATGCAAAGTGCTTCTAACGCTGGAATTATGGCCTGTGATAGCAAGTATTTAGCTATTCATGATGATGACGATTCATGGAATGCAGAATTTTTGGCAAAGACTGTTGGGGCTCTCGATGATATGGATAAGAGTAGCAACGTGCGTGCAGTAGCAACCCAGTCGACTCAGGTTTTTGAAGAAGTCTTACTTGATGGGAATATCGTCGAGACTGCCCATGAGAAATACGCACCTTTTGATGCCGCGACTCTAGAAGCCTTTTTGAAAGGTAATCTCTTTCCTCCTATAGCATTTGTCTACCGCAGGGATATTCATGAAGAGGTGGGTTTGTATCGACAAGAATTTGATGTTCTAGGTGATTACGATTTTAACCTTCGGCTTGCTAGACGTTTTAAAATTCAAGTGCTTGATGAAGAACTAGCTAATTACCATTGGAGGCAGCGGAGCTTCGGAAATACTGTAACTCGCGGGCGCACGAAACATCGCCTTATGTTAAAGAAGTTAAAAAATGCTTATGAACAAGATGTTGTGAATCGGTCCCCTCAGGCTATTGGCTTGCTTGATAAGGTGCCGATGCCATCACAGGAACAGCCTTCTCATATACCATTTAAGTTACGGAGCACAGAGCCACAATTTGATCGTAAATTCCCTAATTTTGAGGCGTCTTATGATTTTGAAGTCTTATCACTGGACATCTTCGATACGGTTTTGTTTCGAAGGACTTATGGGCCGACGGATATATTTAATTTGCTTGAGCAAAAAGCGGTTGAACAGCTCGCATTGCCTCCTGGCCCATATGCTTTGGCTCGCAAGAAGGCGGAGGATAAGGCAAGAGAATTAGTCGAAGGAGGTGAAGTGAATATAGCACAGATATATCAGGTTCTTGGGGAGCTTCTTGAGCTCAATACAGATCAAGAAAGTATCCTCCAAGCACTTGAGTGGTCTCTGGAAAAAGAGGTATTGTATCCAGATCCCCGTTGGCTTGAACTTTATGAGCAATATCAAGAAAGAGGGAAGCGGGTCATTTTTATAAGCGACATGTACTGGTCAAAAAATGATCTTGTTAATCTTTTGGATGATTTTGGATTTAAGAACCCCGAAATTTTTGTATCCTGCGATTATGGGCTATCCAAACAAGACGGAACTCTCCAACCTCATGTCATTCAGGAATTAGGGCTATCTCCAAGCGATGTCCTTCATGTGGGTAATAATTCTCGTAGTGATGTCGAGCAATCTAGGCAGGCAGGTATGCAGGATTTTCATTGGTGCCAGCCTCATGTTTTCAAACCGTGGGCCGAGCAGGTAGAGCTGTCGCCACTCTTAGGAGAAGACCCATTTAGTCTACGCCTAATGGGAGAGGCGCGATACATGGAATTGACTAAACCGTTAGAGTCTAGCTCGGACCCATTTATGGAGCGCCTTGGCCGAGAGCTTGCGGGACCTCTCTACTACTGCTTCTTAAGTTGGCTAGTGCTGATTGCACGTAATGATGGAATACGCAAGTTGGTCTTTATTGGCCGAGATGGCTACTACTGGGAAAAGACCATGCAGTTCTTAGATAAGAACTACAATCTTGGGTATGATTTCTCTTACTTGCACACATCACGGAAGGTCTTTGCCTTCGCCTCTTTTAGGCAGTTGGATGAACGTGCGATTAAATTCTTAAGTGAACCCAATCCATCTCTACGTGTACGGGATTTTATTGACCGAACAGGCTTAGATAGCCCTCAATATATTGAGGTGATTAAATCCGTGGGATTTTCGTCACCAGACGAGGTCATCACGTCTGATCTTGGAGGGAATTTCCTTAGGTCTGTTTATAAAAGCCGTTTAGCTAGCCTTTTTCAGTTAATAGAAGTGGATTTACTAGCATCCTTTGAGCGCTGCCGTGAAGGCTTGCTAAAGTCGTTGGAAGAACAATCATTCAATATTGAGGATAGCGCAATAGTGGACATTGGCTGGCAAGGATCCTCGGCTAATGCTCTGGCTCACCTTCTCAACTTGCATGAACCAGAATCGCTTAAAGCATATTTCTTTGGTACTTGGCCGTGTATTAAAGAGATCTCGCCTGTAGTTTGTTCTCGCTCATTCTTCATGCATGCGGGTGAACCACAAGATTTAGGTAATCTAGTTTTAGAATCTGTTAGCATTCTTGAGGCACTTCATAGCGCTCCATTAACCACCATGTTAGATTACAGTCTTGTTGAGCAGAAAGGATATATGCCTGTTTACTCAAGTTGTGACGCTAGCGGCTTGAATATAGCTGAGCAAGAGCATGTGTGGACTGGAGTAGAACTTTTCTTAGAAACAGTTTCTGATTCCACGTTCCCGCTACCGTCAAAAGAGGCGGGTATAAATTATCTGGAGCGAGTCTTACATCGACTGCTTAGAGAGCCCAGCCCATTGGAGCGCCGCAGATTTGGAAAATTACTACATTCTGAGGGGTTTGGTATGGAGATTAATTTGCCTCTCATTTTACCAGCTCACGATAAATTAAAATGGGCGCAGATCTTGGAACGATATGAGGCTTCTAATTGGAAGCGAGGCTTTCTCGCTGAGCTGGATGAAACAACTAGGTCCCTTTTCTTAGCACGGACAGGAAGTGGTGAAAATGCTTTTTATAATGAACGCAAGAATACCCCATGGCATAAACATGTTTATCGTTGGTATCGCAGAATATTAGGCGATCCAAAATATGCAAAAAATTATAGACAATATTTTTATTAATATAATCCAATTTAATGTAAATGCACATAAATATGAATAAATGCACAAAATACTATTTACTTTCATTTTCTGCTGCTCTTCTGCACTTAGTGAAGTGCCTCAACTTATAAATTATTAAGGTATTGTTTCTTCTAATGGTTCTCCGCATGAAGGACTTGGACAATTTAAACTTGCTATTATTGGTGAAGGGCAAGGTTCTGAAGGTGCCATTGCATCAGCAGGGGTCTCGTTTGGTTTTCTGACTAATATTCAAGTAATTGTCGGTGGATCTGGTTATGTCACACGTCCTGATGTAATAATTACGGATCCTACTGGCGTTGGCGCGGCTGCATTTGCGAATCTATCTGGCGATAGTGTATCCTCTATTGCTGTAACTAATGCAGGTTTTGGATATTCCTCATCGCCACTGTTACCTTATCTGACCCCCAATCTGGCAATATCACGACCTACTGGAGTAATGACGGCTCAAGTATGCTAGGTTCTGAACCTGATAGTGCCGTGGAAGTTAATGTTGAAGAAGGTATTTTCTCTCTACTTCTTGGTAATACAAATTTGAGTAACATGAATCCATTGCCGGCTTCTGTATTTACTAATGATAATGTTTCTTTAAGAATCTGGTTTAGTGACTTAAATAACGCAATTATCGCAAAAGCAGCGTGAATCCAAATTTTTTATTTAAATAGAAAACTGTGAATAGAGTGAGACATGACGTGAAAACTATATTAGTTGCAGCAACTCATCGTTCTGGAAGCTACCTAGCTTGTGACTGGCTTTCAAATGCAGGGGTCTTACCTTTTCCTGAAGAACACTTTAACTTTGATTTAAAGACAGCTAGGGAGGAGCTTCGATTGCCGGAGTCTGTGCCAAGTAATATAGTTCTCGAAGCCCTGATGGATCGTAGGGGTGCAACACATGAGATTTTCACCGTTAAGGCTATGTGGACTGCTTTTTCTCAGCTATTTACTAAATTAACAGAGATAGAATCCGAGATAAAGTCCTTTGAGACCACGGTTTTACAATGGCTACATAAACCTACGGTACTGTTCATTCGCCGTCGCGACAAGTTTCGCCAAGCGGTGTCTTTTGAGATTGCTAAGCAAACTAGTGTCTGGCGAAAGCCGCGCGAAGAGGAGTCTCGCAAATTTGAATTAGTCTATTCATATCCTCGTATTCTAGCCTGTTGGGATCAGATTCATCAAGATGAAGCTAGGTGGTTACATTTTTTTAAAGCTTGTGGATTAGGTTACCATGAGATTTGGTACGAAGATCTTCTGGCTGAACCTAATAAAGAGATTAAATTAGCCCTAGAATATATCGGTGTAGAGACGGAAATTGAAAGGCCACCTATAAGTCGTTTTGTTAAGCAAGGCAATGCATGTAATCGCGAATGGACTGAACGCTTTAAGGCAAGGCACAGCATTAGTGAGGAGAAAGAGGTACTCACTAGCGCAAAAAAGTCATCAAAGGGTGAGTCTAAAGGTAACATTCCTAATGCCCCTAATTGCGTTCATGCTCACATTCGTCCACAAATCTCCAAAATTGAGATGAAACCAAGTTCATCTGTACTAATTACAGTCGAACTTACAAATATGGGGAATATTCCTTGGAACCCAGAATTAAATGCTCGTGAGCGTAGTGATTATTTTTTAGAACTTCGATATTCCAATGACTCTGGAAAAAAATTTCTCTGGCAAGCCGAATTAGAAGAGTTGGTACGCCCTGGTGAAAGCACGGAGCTTACGCTCCGGATAAAGAGTAATACCATTCTGGAATCGTTTGATTGTGATTTATCGTTTAATCATCCTGAGGGTGTTCTGGAGGTTCCCCGTGCGCTTAGCGTGGAGATTCAAGTCGATGAAAAATGGGAAGTTATTAGTAGAATCTTTCACCAAATTGACCTCTCGGAAAAATCTGGGTGGATCCATATAAAGGTTTTCGGTGACGTGTGGATTGAGAAATTTCCTTTCATCTACTTACTTGAGCATGGATGGATCTTTATCGATAAGGAGAACTCTTCACCTGGAATCCTTTGTGCTATGGATTTTGAATTGGATTATTTTGCAGTGCACCTCAATCGCCCTAGAGAGTTTCACATTTTTCCGAAAGATTCTAACTCTACGAAACACCTAGAGTTTCTTGGGGTAAAAGAGGAAATGCGCCTATTTAAAGACCTACAAACCGGAGAGATTTTCACTTGCCGACTTAGCTATCAATCCGACCTAGATGATCTGAATCCTACCTAACAAAATAGTAATCAAAGTATTAAGGTATCCATAATTTATATGATAAAAAGTGTAGCTTGTAATGCTATATTAATCATCTATTTTATGGTAATGAAATTAAAATTACTATTATTGAGCTTCATCCTTACTGTTATCAATGCTTACTCAGCTAACATTGAATTTAGCAATTTCGATAGTAGTACTTTTAGCGGTTTAGCCATAGTAGATTCCGCCGGTGAAATGCTTAGCACATCTGCTATTGCAGAAGTGGGTTATTTTGCAGATGAAGCCGCAGCAAGAAATGGTGACTTCGATAGCTGGATTCAATTTGGCTCGGTCGAGACTTTCGGTGCTGGCTATGCCTTCTTAGCTGTATACAGTGGATCTACGGATAGTTCTATTTCGGGTGATAGCTCTTTCATTGGAAAGAATATTACCACATTTATAACTAATCGTGCTCGTACCGAGTATCTCATTGCCAAATCAAGCCAGACATTCGGACAGGATAACCCGTTCTTCGCGGCAACTGTCAACTTATACAGTGATTCAGACATCTCTTACCTATTTGGTGGAACTGCCGGTCCTACAGTTGACTACGGTGCTGGCTCACAAAATTCAATTGCCACATCTTCTGTTAATGAGGGTGATTTTGAAGTCAATACAAGCCAGACTGATTCCAGTGCCTCGGCCAGCGAAAATTTAACGAGCGCAGGTTCTGGGGATAATGTCTGGTACTCTGACTCTGTAGACTTAGGAAATGACTGGCGCTGGACTCACTGGCTTGGTTATTTCAATGTAGGGGTGGAATCTTTCATTTATCACTTAGAGCATAAATGGCTTTACGTTTATCAGAATGCTTTTCGTTCCGACGGGGTCTATTTCAGAGACTATTCAATGGACAGTATCTTGTGGACCTCAGAGAATGTGTACCCGTTCCTATATCGGTTCTCTGATGGTGAATGGATCTGGTATGAGAAGGATAGCAAGAATCCACGCTGGTTTAATAAGCTAAGTGAGGATCAATGGGAACAGTATTGACGTCTAAAGAGTTGAAAGATCATTGATCTCACTTTTAGTTAGTACGAGAATTACAATTCTCTATATTGTGAAGATATAGGTGATATTGATCCTATTTTTGTGTCGCAGATAAGTATAGTAGGACCTCAGAATTATGCTCTCGCGTTATTTGTTAGTTATTAAATTACAACCACTAAATGTGCATAAGGCACTAGTACTGTGATCTTCAACAGGCCTACTTCTGTGAACATTACTGATAGTATTGATGGCACTTTATCTACTACCTGCACCTACATAAAAGTAGGTTCTTGAGAAGGCAGTTTCGAATGGCCTATCGAAAGTGATACAGATGTCCTCGTACTTAATTACTCATTATTTTTTTATTACTCAGAATAGTAGTTACTATTATGGAACCTCCCAAGATACAGGCTATTCAATTAGCTGCAGCTGGGGCACCTTTACAATCTTTGTTTAGTGAAATTATAAATAGTATGACGATACCTGCAGATAAATTTACCCGTTATTGTGTGTGGGCGTTATAGTCTATGTTTAAAGTAAAATGACGCTTATCCCCAACTACGGGCTATCAGCATTTAATTTCCAAAATTCTGTAAGAGATCGAAGGCTTTATTCGAAGTCTCTGGTTCTTTCTTTCTGACCTCAAATAGTTCTAGTTTTTTAGTGCCACGTTTTAGGTGCGGATATCGATATTTTAGTGCTCTAGTGTTAACATACCAATGGGAAGAGTGCGCTTATTGGCATTAGCGCTAACTTGGTAGGTATCTTCTTTATCTGCCGCCTCTATAGATATAGTTGCATTGGCAAAACCTTTCCATAGTGCCTGCTCTTCGGTATTTTTGATATAACTACGGATGATGAAATCAGTTGCGACTATCTTCAATTTTGAGTTATTAATTAAGGTGTGAGTTAATTGTTCGTTGACTGCTGCCATCGATGGGTTAGCTTCCAACTCAAATGTGTAAGGGTTACTCAATCGCGACAAAACTTCGATAGTTCGAGAAGGGTCACGTAGCCGTACCTTGTCAGCAAAGTAATCTTGGTTATCCTTTTCCTGGGAATTGATTACTTCGGTAAGATCGAAGATTTTAATAAGCTCATGCGCTACTATCTGTTGTGTGCATAGATCGATTGCGTGCATTGACAATAGTCCCGTACTAGATCCTTTAGGAACAGTTAATTCTATTGCAAGAAGTGC
The DNA here is from genome assembly GCA_902603705.1 of Puniceicoccaceae bacterium. Lineage (GTDB taxonomy): Bacteria > Verrucomicrobiota > Verrucomicrobiia > Opitutales > Coraliomargaritaceae > Thalassobacterium. The sequence continues at coordinate 11,428 of CACKVQ010000002.1, read as the reverse complement.
TTTCTTTTCGTCCTCAAACAAATCGGAGTTTTCGTAGCTAAAGATTTCTGTACCTTCGCCAACTTTTTCATAATTTAGTTCAAAATTCATAGGGATCCTTACGCTAAAACGAGAGCCATCCGCTTTAGTCAGCGCGTCATAGGCTAGGTTTCGGATAGGTTCGCTTATTTGTTGTGTTTCCTCAAGATTACGAATAAAAGCAGTATGAAAGAAAAGCGTCTCGTAGCCTTGCTTCCAACATGCATTTAATAACGTATGAGAATGGTTTATTAAGGCTGAATTTAAGTCGGATGGTACAAGTCTGTAATCATATTTGGCAAGATTAGCAGCCTGATCTCGGGACTTTTTTGCGCTAATATTTAGCAGATGCTGGGCCATCTCAATTTGTTTAGCGTGGATCGTAGCTTCCGATTTGAGGATTAACTTTTTGCCGCGATCGATGATCGGCTTAAGATCACGATTGGGGTCAAAACTAGAGGCTTTCGTATTTGCTAGATATTTTCCGCTACGCAAATCAGATCTAGCAGAATCAAGCTCAGCTTCTAACTTAATATATGCGATCCTCTGCGCCGCCGTCATAAATGGCTCAAGTGCATCTGCTTGCTTAAGGATATTCAGATCTACTGAAGTCTCGTCAGTAGTGGCATTAGTAACATTAAGTGCAACCTGAAGTATAAGAAGGCTTAGCGTTAATCTTGTATAATGTGTTACTTTAGATGGAAGCATAATTGGATATGTATGATTGTTGTTAGTATAAGCTGATAAATGTGATAATCTCATTGCCAAGTTTATAAATTCTTGCCTCTAGAATCGTATATTCCAAATATCTCTGCTTTTTTACACAGTGTATTGACAATTCGCGTGAAAATACTGTCTTTTTTGCCATGTATTCAAATGATGAGTTAATCCTTGTTCGTGATACGGAAGCAACAATTATTCCCGCTGGAGAGAAGCATCTATTACTTGCCGGAACTCGGGCTGTGATTTCGCAAGCATTGGGGGGCACTGTCACAATACGCACAGATTTGGGTCTCTTTCGCCTCTCTAGTAAGAACTGGGACGCACTCGGAGTCGCTGCTCAAGAAAAGCTCGACTCAGCTGCGCAGGCAGCTTCTTCGCCGACTCCCGACGCACCTTTCAGCGAAGCTCTTGTTTGGGAAGCAATGCGTGGCTGCTTCGATCCTGAGATACCTGTTAATATCGTAGACTTAGGCTTGATCTATGATTTGCAAATCTCTAAGCCTGATGTAGAGGGGAAGCATATGGTCAGTATCAAGATGACTTTAACAGCGCAGGGTTGTGGTATGGGCCCGGTAATTGCTGAGGATGCGAAAAAAAATATCGAACTTTTGAGTACTGTTTCTAATGCGCAGGTAGAGATTGTTTGGGATCCACCGTGGACACCCCACATGATATCTGAAACTGGCCGTGAGCAGCTGGGGCTGAATTAATTAAATTTATACTATCGGAATTTATGTGGTGGCCTCTTCGCTAGCTACTCCTTTATTTAGATCTATCTGCCTAAACTGGGCTAGAACAACTTCCAGAATTTTTTCGGAGCTAAGTTCATTCTCTTCACGGAGTTTTGTAACAGAATCACCGTGTTCAATAAAAGCATCCGGCCAACCAATGCGTTGTACGGGGCACGCAATTGCAGCCTCCTGTAAAGTTTCCACTATGGCCGTGCCAAGCCCGCCTGTTACAACTTGATCCTCCATTGACACGATTAGGCTAGTAGATTTCGCAGACTCGGTCAGTAGCGTAGTATCAAGTGGCTTTACAAAACGTGCGTTTACGACACCGGCCTCGATATGGTGCTCGCTTAGGCGTGCGGCAAGTTTCTCGGCATCGGCGACCATTGTCCCAACTGCCCAAATATCTATATCTTGGCCTGACTGTAGTCGTTTGGATTTCCCGATTTCAATAGCTGATGGGCTATTTTTAATTTCTACGCCTACTGCGCTCCCGCGAGGGTATCTTACGAATGCAGGACCCTGGAAGGCGAGTCCAGTCGCAATCATATCAGCTAGCTCATCTTCATCAGCGGGTGCCATTACGATAACACCTGGTATACAGCGTAGGTAGGAAAGATCAAAAAGGCCGTGGTGTGTTGCCCCATCATTAGGCGAGAGACCTGCTCGGTCGAGACAGAAGAGTATGGGTAAGTTCTGCAGAGCCACATCGTGGATAATCTGATCATAAGCGCGCTGAAGGAAAGTAGAGTAAATCGCACAAACTGGGTGAAAGCCTGAGGTGGCCATACCGGCAGCAAAGAGTACGGCGTGCTCTTCGGCAATCCCGACATCAAAGAACTGATGGGGGAGGCTCTCTTCGAGAATATTTAGACCGGTTCCCGCAGGCATGGCAGCAGTGATGCCAACTACACTCTTATCGATATGAGCTAGTTTGGTAACTGTTTCACCCATTACATCTTGGTATTTGGGAGGAGTACCAGGCGTAGCAGACGAACCCTTACCAGTCTTCATGTCAAAGGGGCTGGCCCCGTGGAAGCGTTCTGGGTTCTTCGTTGCCACATCATATCCGTGACCTTTTTCGGTCATAATGTGTAAAAGTACGGGCTGTTTCGCGCTTTTAGCGAATTCGAGGTAATGTTCTACTTGTTTCTGATCGTGTCCGTCTATCGGACCAATATAACGAATGCCATATTGTTCAAAAATAGAAGAGGAGACAAAGAAATCCTTCGTCTCTTTCTTCCATTTAGCACCCATTCTGACGATCGTATCGCCGCCAGGCATCTTTAACAGAAAGCGCTCGATATCGTCGTTTAGCCGATTATAAGAAGAGGTAGTAATTAGCTCATTAAAATACCTAGAAAGCGCACCAACATTTTTGGCGATCGACCATTTATTATCATTTAATATAATAATCAAACGCTTGGTAGTAGTGGCTACATTGTTAAGCGCCTCCATCGTAATACCACAGCTGAAAGCTGCATCTCCACATAGTGCGACGACATTTTCATCGCTACCTCGTTGGTCTCGTGCGGCGGCCATGCCAAGAGCGGCAGACAGGGCGGTGCCTGCATGACCAGCCCCAAAGGCATCGTGTTCACTCTCTGCGCGGGAGAGGAAGCCGCTCAAGCCACCACTTTGGCGGATGCGGTCAAAACGCTTATCGTTGCGCCCGGTGAGTAGCTTATGGATGTAGCCTTGGTGGGCGACGTCGAAACAGAATCGATCTTTGGGAGTATTAAATACGCGGTGTAAACCGATTGTCAGTTCAACAACACCTAAATTTGGGCCGATATGGCCGCCATTTTTAGAAGTAGTCTCAATAACTCGTTCACGCAGCTCTTGAGCTAGGAGCGGCAGGTCTTCAGACGGTAGCCTTTTTACATCTGCAGGTGAGCGAATAGCATCTAGGATAGACATAGCTTATTCTACCCTCCGTATTCGAAAGGTTCAATCTTTGCGTTTTTAGTATTGTGCTGTTCGATTTTGAGTTCGGCTTCCGTTAATTGGGCTTGGCAATCTTTGAGTAGTTTAGAGCCTTCCTCAAATTGAGCGACTAACTCAGCTAGTGGTGTATCACCGTTTTCCATAGCTTCGATTAGCGCCTCAAGGCGAGCTACAGAGTCTTCGAAAGTGGGTTTATTTTTTTTAGTTGGCATGTTTCAGAGTTTATCCTTGTGCTTCAAAAGCACTTAAAATCGTCTCGAGGTCGATATTTTTTGTAACAAGTTCCTTAATAATAGGTATCTTATCTTGGTCCTCTGGTTGTGTCTTCACTGTCATTTTGTTTACTTTTGAAGCTACTTCGTAACTATCCTCTCCGCACAAGACGACAGGAATTTTTGTCTGAGCGAGCATCTCCATTAACTTTTTGTCGGGAAGTGTACTGCGAGTGAGAATTATACCAGCGATGTCTTTATGCTCAGCAAGGCTAGCAGTGGCAATTACTGTCAAGATGATGTCTTCTCGGTCCCCAGGTGTGATAATAAGTAGACCTGTATCCAGATGCTTAACTAGTCCTTTGGCTGCCATCGCACCAATAATAACTTTATTAATTCTATTACTACGACCAGTAGCCTCAGCATTAAGCCAACTACCCTTAGTTTCTTTAACTACTTGCTGTAAATTAGGTTGAGTTAGTTTTCCCTCGTGTGGGATACACCCAATAAGTGGTATGTCCATACGACTTAATGCGATACCACAATACCTCTTAATCATATCAAGCTTTTTGGGTTCAACTTTATTTATGATCGCTCCGATTACTTGGACGCCAGCAGCTTCAAATACAGCCTTGTTTAAGGCTATCTCATCAATTGGCCGCCCAATTCCGCCACTGGCTACAATAATAACCTTAGCGTTAAAACATTTAGCTACCTCAGCGTTAGACATGTTGAAAACAGCACCCACACCCGCATGACCGGTGCCTTCAGTTATAATGTAATCTTGCTCAAAAGCTGCTCTGTCGAAAGCTCGGCACATTCTATCTATTAATATGCCCTGGTGGTCTTCGGGCTCATCCAGATAATCACGCGTGAAGCTGGGATGAATTGTAATCGGGCTCATCGCTTGGATGGGAGTCTTTACATCAAATACCTGATCTAATAGGACGGAGTCTTCATCAATATTATATCCATCGACTTCAACAAAGCGCTGGCCTACTGGTTTAATAAAGCCTACTCGCTCAGTTTTACTACGCAGTGCTGAAAATAAACCCAAGGTCGTAGTAGTTTTCCCGTCATTCATGCGGGTAGCTGCTATAAAGATGCGCTTAGTAGTCTTATTGCGCGGAGCAACTAAGACTTCCTTATCATCTTTTTCGGTGAAATCTCTTAAAGATTTTGGCATAGAATAATCTGAAAGAATGGGCGTTTCCTATGGATTATATCCCAGTGATATCCTCATTAAGATCCTCGCAGTTATCGGTGGGGTAGAGTAGCATATGATCAATTGATTGTGATGCAACCATCACAGCGGTGCCGAAAATATCACTGGCTGTAGCACCTCGGCTAATCTCTGCAGCTGGTTTAGATAGTCCTGTTAGAATTGGACCGTAGTTACGAGCGCGGGTCAAGGTGTCTACTAGTTTTGAGGCGATATTAGCGGAGTGTAGATCTGGAAATATGAGAACATCCGCTAAGCCAGCCACTGGCCCGTCGACTTTTTTTGTCCTAGCAGTTATGGGATCTAGAGCAGCATCCACTTGTAATTCTCCATCTATCTCCATCGGCAGTCCTAGAGCCAGGGCTTTTTTACGGGCCATTTGCGTAGCTGCCTTCATCTTTGCTACAGTGGGGTTATTGCTCGTTGTACTTCTACTGGAATAACTGAGCAGTGCCACGTGAGGTTTCTTGTTAGTTAAGTGGAAACGCAGTGCAGCTGTCGTTATTGCAATGTCAGAGAGTTGCTCGCTTGTAGGATCGGGCACCACAGCGCAATCGGCGAGGAAAAGCTCACGGTCTTTTCCTGTATCATGGTCCTTTAGATCAAAAATATTTAACGAGGACATGGTCGAGACTTCAGGAAGGAGTGGAATAATTTGAAGAACAGGGCGTAAAGCGCTGGATGCATTGCTCGTAGCGCCAGAGACCAATGCATCAGCTTGGGCAGTCGCGAGCATCATAGTAGCAAAATAATTAGTGTCTTCTAAATATTGTTCTGCATCTTTCTCGTTAAGATTACTAAAACGGCGTAAGCCTTGGAATTGCTTAACGAAACCATCCCACTCATCGCTTAGAGCGGGTTCGATGATACGAATGTGCTCTAAATTAATATTTAGCTTTTCGGCGTTAGATTTGATCTTTGCGCGATTGCCTAGCAGGATGGGAACACCTAAACCATTTGAGGTAAATTGTCGGGCAGCCTGCAAGATACGAGGATCGCTTCCCTCGGGAAAGACGACGCGCTTCGGATGACGCTTTAGGCGAACAGTAAGTTTTGAAATTAGTGACATAATGAAAATATTCTTCTGGCTGGAGTACTTACCTCTAATTATACATTAGTTGTTTTAGATTAGTAGGAACAAATATAAATTTGCCAAAGCTTTTCGAGCGGTAGTTCTTTATTTAGTAGTAAGAATAACTTTTCAATCTTTCCTCTAAACAGATGTTGAAGAATTTTAAAAATATAGCTATTATCAGTTTTTCGACTATAGTCTCCCGCTTTCTGGGATTATTACGCGATGTTCTGGTATTTGCTACATTAGGAGCTAGTCTTTGGAATTCAGCCTTCATTCTGGCTTTTACATTGCCCAACCTTTTTCGTCGTTTACTTGGGGAGGGTGCATTGACTTCTGCAGTAGTACCGCTCTTCTCTGACATATTAGAGAAAAAAGGTCATACTAGCGCATTTCGTTTTCTAAATCAGGTTTTACTTCGCCTCTTTCTCGCACTCTTACTAATTGTTGGTTTAGGTATGTGTATACTTGCTTGGGCGGCTGCTAGCGACTGGATGCCGCAACGATGGGCACTCGGCACTAGATTAGCAGTGTTGCTTTTCCCTTACATGTTATTAATCTGCCTCGCTGCGATTACTTGTGCAGGGCTGAATCTGTTAGGTCGCTTTGCGACTGCCGCATTGACACCAATTGTTCTCAACCTCGCTATGATCACCGCGCTAGTCGCTGGTATTTGGCTTGATACAGAACCCTCGCGCATTGTTTACTGGCTTTGTGTAAGTGTATTAATAGGTGGCTCACTACAGTTACTTCTACCCTCCATTGATCTTATTCGGCAAGGGTGGCGTCCTCGCTTGGTTGCACAGAGTGACACTGCCATTAGTGAGTTATGGAAACTTTTTCTACCTGGTTTTATGGGGGCCGCGATTTTGCAGACTAATATCCTTACATCCCGACTATTAGCCTTTTCGCTTGATGAGTCTGCGGTCTCCGTTCTTTATTTGGCTAGCCGACTAATGGAGCTTCCGCTCGGCATATTTATAATTTCAGTTTCTACAGTATTTTTCCCCCTATTAGCGAAAACACTCTCCACGGGAGACGATCAAGCCTTCTCATCTTCTTTTCTTCAGGGCTTGCGCTTAGTCGTTGGTATTTCGCTACCGGCAGCAGTTGGCCTCTTTGTATTGGGTGACCCAATTATCAAGTGCCTCTTTCACTGGGGTGCTTTCAATCAAAGTGATGTTGATAGCACTGTGCCACTTTTAGCTATTTATGGTATTGGTCTTCCATTCTACTCAATCGCGACTTTTGTTACACGGGGGCTACATGCTATTAAGGATATGCTTACTCCTGTGCGCGTGGCTGTGTATTGCCTAGTAATTAACCTATTATCCGGTATAATATTAATGCAGTTTATAGGCGCAGCAGGATTGGCGGCTGCCAATGTCTTGGCCGCCATCATGCAAAGCTATTTGCTTTGGCGGGCACTATCCTCAAGGCGTGAATCTTTAAATGCTCGCGCCTTACTTCCAGAACTCTCTAAAGTTATTATAGCTGGAGCGGTCATGGGCACCACTTGCTTGCTTTTAAGTTTTGCAGTATCTAAGGCAGTGCTAGGTGCGAAAATAGGCGCAATCTTGACGGTCGCTGTTGGCGTCCCGGGTGGTGCGATCATCTATTTTGCACTACTCTATTTTCTGCGTTTTAAGGACTTGGATATAATGAAGCTGATGCTGGTCCGAAATTTCCCAAGCTCTAAGTGAAGATTATTGATTATTAGAATTTTCTTCTTTAGAAACTTTAACAGTATTAGTGTCAGTGTCTACAGGCTCGGACGCAACTTGTGTCGGCTTGGGCTGCGCGGTAGATGGCACGGGCGTGGATTGCTTCTCAGTTGGTATCTCGTCCATTGCGGTACGAAAGTCATCCTCAATCTCAGAGGTAGCTTTTTTAAACTCTCTAATGGACTTACCGAAAGACTTGAATAAGTCAGGTAGACGCTTTGCTCCAAAGAGAAGTAAAACGATAAGGAAGATCAACAGAATCTCTGGCCCGTTGATATTTTGCAAGAAGGCTAATTTGTACATGGTTTTAATTTACAGATGTGAGTTTAAGTAGTAAATGCAAAAGATCATTCTTAGTAACGGAGTTTTACTAAGATCCTATCCTTCGGTTGGGTCACGATAGGTCTCTCTGAGCTTCGCACTTGTTTCGGCTCCAAGTACTGTAGCTTGGTCGTTGATTTTTGGGGTACCTTCTAAAATATCAGCTGTGCGCAGGCCATTCTTTCGATTAGCTCGTGTTTTTAACATGGCGGTTTTATTTCCTCCACTGTCTTGGGCTTCGAGAAAAGTAAATTCGTTGAGTTCTTGTCCGTTGCTCAGTGTTACTATACGCTCAAATTTGTCGACATGGACGATTGTGACTGCGCTTGTCGCATATAGTGTGCCCCTCGGAGCTGCCCCGACCTGTTTATCGCCTTTGGTCACTCGCACGTTGGTATTTCGGCAACCTAGGAGCAACGATAGCAGTAACGTAAGAACAGTAAATGTAAAGAGTGCTTTTGGGTTCATGATAGCGTTACTTAGATTTATTTATGCTTGTCATTTTCGCGTTTAATACTGTCCATACCAGGCTTTTCAAGGCTGATGTCACCTTCAAAGAAGCCATGTAACTGTCGGATACGGGTAGGGTGGCGCATTTTGCGAAGTGCTTTAGCTTCAATTTGTCGGATTCTCTCGCGAGTAACCTTGAACTGTCGACCGACTTCCTCGAGCGTACGGGAGTACCCATCGGCGAGCCCGAAGCGTAGTGATAGTACCCGGCGTTCTCGCTCGGTCAGTGAGTCGAGCACGTCTGTTATCTTTTCTCTTAAAAGGCTATAAGCCGTCATATCATATGGGTTTTCTGCTCCCTTATCTTCGATGAAATCCCCGAAATTAGTATCTTCAGAATCGCCTACGGGGCTCTGTAATGAGATGGGCTGTTGGGCCATTTTCATAATAGTCTGCACCCGATCAATTGGCAGGTTCATTTCGTCTGCAACTTCCTCAGCAGTCGGTTCGTGCCCCAATTCCTGTAATAGTTGTTTCTGTACCTGCATCACCTTGTTGAGGGTCTCGATCATATGCACGGGTATACGGATTGTACGCGCTTGGTCGGCGATTGACCGAGTAATTGCTTGGCGAATCCACCAAGTGGCATAGGTGGAGAACTTATACCCGCGGCGATATTCGAATTTCTCAACCGCCTTCATTAGTCCCATATTGCCCTCTTGAATTAGATCTAGAAAGGAAAGGCCACGATTCGTGTATTTCTTCGCAATTGATATGACTAGCCGGAGATTAGCTTCAACCATCTCCGTCTTTGCTTTATGTGCTTCACGTATGCCAAGACGAACTTCACGAATAATTTCCATGAATTCGGAAGAGTCCATTTTGAATTCGTTTCTAATCTCCTTTAAGCGTTTTTTCGTTGCTCTAACGTCCACTTTTTTCTTTCGGCGTGAAGAGACCATTTTTGCTACCTCTAGATCATCGTAGAGAGCTGAGACTTCGCGGTAGATGGGCGTCAAGTTGTTTAGGAAGTCTTCGAAGCACTTTAGCTTAAGACAATACTTGCGAAGAACTTTGTGAAGTTCTTCCTCGTATTTGCGCATGCGTGTACGAGCACGCTTAGCATTCGAATCGTTACTAGCTTCAATGTGACTATCCCATGCGGCGTAGATGCGTTCACCTAATCGGTGCGCTTCTTTTAGTAGTTTGGGCAGGCTGGTGAAGTAGGACTCACGACTAACAATCTTCTTATCTAGTACCACGCGGTCGAAACGTTCTTCTCTGTTAAGGAGTTTTTTTATCACACTATTTTGGAATTCGAGTGTCAAAGCTGTGGAGAATAATGCATCTTGGGCTTTCAGTTCTGCTGCTTCGATACGTTTAGAAATAGCGACCTCTTCCTCGCGCGTCAGAAGGGGTACTTGTCCCATCTGCTTCAGATACATTCGAACAGGATCATCTAGAATATCATTTTGTGAAGTTTGGACCTCTTTTTCTTCCGTCTCCTCTTGGCGTGCTTTGAAGGCCTCTACCTCATTCTCATCCAGTATTTCAACTTCAAGGTTTTGTAGAATAGAGATGACATTTTCGATTTCGTCCGAATTGTTGACGGAATCTGGTAGAGCTACATTAATGTCCTTATATGTGATGAAGCTTTGCTCTTTAGAGAGTCTTATCAGTTTACGTATGCGTTCGTTGAGCTTCTCCTGAGCCCTAGTTGATAATTTCCTCTTCTTGACCACTTTACTGGTGGCAGCTGCTAGTGCTTTATCATCTTCCACATTTAGCTTTTTGTCCTGCTTTTTTTTACCATTTGATAGACCTGGCTTCTTTACTGCTTTTTTAGTGGGGACGTTCTTTGCGTTCTTCTTGGCCACCTTTTTCGCTGGGATTTTCTTAACTACCTTTTTAGTGGGGACGTTCTTTGCGTTCTTCTTGGCCACCTTTTTCGCTGGGATTCTCTTAACTACCTTTTTTGTGGGGACGTTCTTTACGGATTTCGTAGAGGAGGGTTTTTTCTTAGCCACTTTTTTGATAAGAGCTTTTTTTTGTGCGGTTTTCTTTTTTGCGGCTGACATAATAAATGTAGTGTTATTTGTTTATTGGTGCTAATTAGGATTGGATGTTTAGAGGGTTTTTGAGCCCACTTATAAGGTCTCTGCGCGCGCGCATTAGTTTAATCTGTGCCCCAGGATCCGTATTAAAAATTTTTTGTTCTACCTCTTTAATTTGAGCTTCAACATATTTTCTTCGTAGTCGTTCGAGACAAAATTTTATTTGCTTAGCTGGCTCTTCGACACTTAATTCGCGTGCTTGAATATTGGCCATTAATTGCCTTTCTTCTACACTATCAATAATAGCATCTATTTGCCCACTGTTTTCCAGTAATCCTTCCTGTAGCTCTGCTAAGAGACGGGTTAGTAATCGACCTTCCGTTGAGAGTGTATCAATCCATTCGTAATCAATTATTTCTGAAATTATAGTTCCGTAACCTGGGTGATGTGAAACGAGCCAAAGTAGTTCCCAAGTCGCTCGTGTCAATAGCGGGTCTTTAATGCTTTCTGGGCTCTTGGCACTATCGTTTGTAGTTCTTTTGATATTACTAGGAGTGGGAGTATTCTGGAAATCGCGTAAAGCCGCTTGCAAATCCACTCTTAGAATGCTAGCAGCAATCAGAATATAATCCTCGCGAGCTACATCAGAGGAAACATGATGTAGTAAATCAAATACCCGGCTTAGCGCAGTAGTCTTCTCATGGGTAGTAGGTGAGCGATCTTTGGGTAAGCTATCGGCTATGGCTAGTTCAATTCCGCTCTTGGCTTTCTTTCTAAGAGTTTCTAACGCTACAGCGCCATGTTCACGCAATAAGTCATCAGGGTCGGCCTTGTCTGGCAGCAAAAGAAAGCGGAATTCGAGGCCAGCTTTGAAGGCAAGTGGCAGAGCTCTTAGCGCCGCCTTGCGCCCTGCAGCGTCTCCGTCCAGTAAGCATTCAATCAAGCTTGGTTCGT
>CACKVQ010000001.1 GCA_902603705.1 Puniceicoccaceae bacterium | reverse complement strand
AACTCCGAACCTCCATGCGCATTTGTTACTGTGAGCACAGGCCACATCAGTCATTTCTAGTCGAGTAAAACCTCTCATAGTAATGTTTCATTTGTCATAAATGAGTGAAAGTAGCGCTATGATACATGTAATGCAGTAAAATAATAATTAAGTACCAAATCTCAAAAACAGAAAACCCCAAAAGCATTATTTTGTGATTTTTATATACGCCTCGATATAACGGTCTAATGCTCCTTTTAACACATCATCGGGTAGCTTAGGAGGTGGAAGCGTCTTATCCCAATCCAACGAATTCAAGTAGTCACGCAAAAATTGCTTATCGAATGAAGGCTGCGCCGCACCTGGCACATATTCGCGCATTGACCAATAACGTGAAGAATCTGGGGTAAATATTTCGTCGATTAAATAAAGATCACCATCCTCGTCAGTGCCAAATTCAAATTTCGTATCCGCTAGAATAATACCTGCGCCTTGAGCGCGTACTGAACCCATCTCGTATAGTTGAATACTCAAATCATGAACCCTCCAAAATAGATCTTCGCCTACAAGCTTAGCCGCATCAGAAAAATCAATCGGCATGTCATGTCCACTATTCGCCTTAGTAGTAGGTGTAAAGAGCGGGCAAGGTAATTGGCTACTCTGCACTAAATCCCTAGGAAGCTCGTGTTCAAAAAGTCTTCCTGTTTGTGAGTATGACTCCCACCCAGATCCATCAAGATAGCCACGAACTACTGCTTCAATGCTTAAAGGATTTAGCTTTTTTACGATCATACTTCGATAGCGCAATTCTGGATAGATTTTACCTAATTCCTCGACTCGTGCTTCATGATTCTCTACTAAGTGGTGCTGCGTAATAACACCTGATAGAGCGAACCAATCCAAACTGATTTGCGTGAGTAAAATGCCCTTCCCCGCTAGACCCTCTCTCATAACTACGTCAAAGGCTGAAACTCGATCCGTTGCTACCATGAGCAAAGCATCTCCCATATCAAAGACCTCACGCACTTTACCAGATGCAATCAAAGGATACGGTAGGCCTATAACTTCGAGGAGCGCATTCTCCGGCATAGGAAAAGGTAAATCATTAACAGCCATGAATTTTGATAAGCTCAGTAGAAGGAACACGCAAATGGTTTTCTACTAACGTACCAAAATATTATATTTATATAAAAAAGACTTGCAGAGAAAACGATGTCACTTAGCTTGCGTGACTCACTTCCTCCCGTTCGTCTAGCCCGGTCTAGGACACCTGGTTTTCATCCAGGCAACAGGGGTTCGAATCCCCTACGGGAGGCCATTTTAAGTCCGCCACACTCAAGTTTGGCGGACTTTTTGTTATTTAAAGCGCAGTTTGTATTGGTACTAATAACCTAACGAGTAATGGCACGAAAGGCTTGCCAGTTCTGCCAAGCAAAAAAAGCCATAAAAACCAGCAATAGGATCGATCCAAATAGTGAATACCCAACTAGAGCGAAGACCACTGCAAAAAAGAAGCCGATCAAATGGGTATAGTGTTGTCTTTTTTTACCCATCAAGGCGGCGAGCATTTGACCTCCGTCCATCGGATAAACTGGCAGGCAATTAAAAATTGCCCAAACTACGCTTACCCAGACTAAATAGCGTGAAAACGGAACAAATAAAGAGCCTTCAGGAATAGCTAAGTAAGGCGACAGGACAATTATACATAAGCCTAGAGCGAACTGCACAATAGGTCCAGCAGCGCTAACATAGAAGGATTGCGTACGGTTCAATCTTCCTGCTGGGTGCGATGCGAAGCCGCCAAATGCCTGAAGTGTAATTGAAGACGGTAGTCCATATATTCGGATCGTAAGAGCATGACCGAGCTCATGAATGAGTATGGACAGAAAGCCGGCAAATACAAAAAGTAGTACATTTATTACATCCGCCGAGCTAGAGGCACTCAAACCACCTCCAATAAACGCCAAGCTAACCCAGAACCAAGCCTCAACACAAACGGGAATTCCTAGTATAGAAAAGCGAATCACAGCCTTATTCGTAATTGCGGCGCCCTTCCAGAGCACTGCGCAAGGTAACCGAGTCAGCATACGTAACGCCACCGCCACTAGGTAAGCCAAAACCGATACGTGATACCTTTATCTGGCGAGTCTGAACAAGCTCTTCTTGAATGTAGTGGCAAGTCGCCTGACCTTCGATGTCGTTAGACAAAGCCAAAACAACTTCCATTATCTCCCCTGTAGCAATGCGCGCCTCAAGCCCTCTGAAATTTAGTTGTTCGGGGCCGATTCCGTTTATGGGCGAGAGCTTTCCATGTAAAACATGATACAGGGCTTTCCATGCACTCGATCGTTCGATCGCGATAAGGTCAGGAACATGCTCAACAACACAAATCGTGCTACGATCTCGATTCGGGTCTTCGCAAATTGAACAACACTCGCTTTCGGCTATATTACCGCATATTTGGCAGCGCCCTACTGCCTCTCGAGCGGCACCCATAGAACTGATAACTTCTTCCATCACCTCTGGCTTCTCAACTAGTAGGTGCATTGCTAGGCGCTCTGCAGAGCGGTAACCTAGCCCGGGTAGACGCTTGAGTTGCTGCAAGAGTCTATCGTATGCAGGTGTCATTTATTTAAAAAGAGGGCTGGACGACTAATATAAAAAATAAAAACTTAAAGCGCTACATCATGCCAGACAGGCCACCCATACCGCCTGTAATTCCGCCCATAGCCTCTTCACTGGTTTCTTTTGCTTTAGCAGTAGCCTCTTGCACTGCCGTAAGTAAGCTTTCTTCTACAAATTCTGCATCTTCTTTCAAGAATTCTGAATCTATTTGAAAAGACTTAAACTCACCTTGCCCGTTAATTTTGATTCGAATAGCGCCTCCTCCTGAGGATATTTCGAGTATTGTTTCTGCTAAATCAGCTTGAGCAGCTTCCATCTGCTTTTGCATTTTTTGCGCTTGTTTTAAAAGTTTTCCTACTCCTGCCATGGTTTAATCTCTCTATTTAAAAAGGTAAAAATTTTGTGTACAATCAGTGTCCTTAAAGTAGCAGTCACGAGTCAAGCAGATAGAAGCTAACAAAAGTAAATACGATTTGATATAATAATGATAAGGCTACGTAATAAAATAAAGAAATTACATTTGAATTAAGAACTCGCTCTAGGTGATCTCAAAACTAGATAATCGTATTCGTTTGAATATCGTAAAACCCGAGAGTAGTTGAAACTACAGCAACGGCAGCTGTGCAAGCGGTCTCTAAACGTAGTACCTGCGGTCCGAGATGCGCAAGCTTCCATGAGTTCTCACGAAATATATCTCTCTCCAACTTAGACCAACCACGCTCTGGTCCTAGAGCTAGTACAGCAGGCTGAGAACCTTGTTTTAAACTCTGACCTAAGTTTTCATCTGCTTCGTAGTTATCGAGCGCCACATGGACACCCTGTCCCTGCAAAAAAGAAATAGCTGATTGCAGGTCGCTATGCATTCCAACTTCAGGAATGTGCGTGCCAAAAGATTGCTCTGCACCTAGGCGTATGCGTTCTTTCCATTCATTTGTGGTCCACATACTACTTTTAGCGTAAGATGGCTCACTATGTTCTGCCTCAAAGAAGTGTAGATCCTTGACTCCCATACTGGCGGCTTCGAAAAGAATACGCTTCGCAGTATGCGGGCGGGGTAGTCCCAGAAGCAGACGTACTGGAAGTGGTATGGGTGCTGGTTCCGTGGAAGAAACTATCAGTGAGATCGCTCCATCGGATTCGATGAGAGAAACCTCAGCGCGTGCACGAAGTCCATTAACAAAGCCAATGTAGACTTTACTACCGACTCGCACGCGCAGAACTTTAATAAGATGTTGCGCTCGTGGATCTGTAGATTCGATTCTAGTACTCTCGAAAGGCTTATCAAAAAGCATGAGGTTCATAGATAGAGCCTGAGTTTAAAAATAATAAGCGCAGTAAACCATTGGCAAACCCTTAATACGACAAAAAGCTTAAAATCCATAGTAAGACTAATAAGAGATGGAACAGACACAAAGTGATTCAAAATAAATACTACCTTCGCCTCCCAAATTGACTCGTGGCGGAATTGCGCTTTGCGCGTCGTGGCTTATCAGAGGTTTTATTACGAATGATAGGTTCGTGAAAGTAATTAAAGTTTTCTAGTTTTAATTGGGGGATCTGCTGGTCGATAAATTTCTCAATGGCATCTAACTTGGGTTGCTCATCGGGAGCCACTATGGTTGCAGCATCTCCTTCCCTTTGGGCACGACCAGTACGACCGATACGGTGGACGTAGTCTTCAGCGTGTTCTGGGACATCGTAATTAATGACGTGTGTAACGTTCGCAATATCCAGACCTCGAGAGGCGATGTCAGTGGCTACCAAAATTTTGATCGTACCGTCTTTAAACTCAGACAGCGCTTTAGTACGCTCTTTCTGCTTGAGATTAGAATGCATAGCAGAGCAACTATGACCACGTTCTTGCATCCATCGTGTGATGCGGTCTGCGCCTACTTTCATACGACAGAAAATAATCATGCTCTCAATCTTCATACCCTCGATGAGCGCGATTAGAAGGTCGAATTTTTGCATAGCTCCAACTGGATACATAACATGTTTAACTGTCTCGGCCGGCGTAAGCTTTATTCCGATAGAGACATCTACTGGATTCTTCAAACTTTTTACCGTAAGTCGTTTAATGCCCTCAGATAAAGTGGCCGAAAAGAGAAGTGTCTGGCGGTTCTTGTTACACTTTTTAATAATACGCGTAACATCATCAATGAAACCCATATCGAGCATACGATCCACCTCGTCGAGGACCAGAACTTGGACCGACAATAAGTCAAAATTCTTCTGCTGGAGGTGGTCGAGTAAACGACCAGGAGTTGCAATCACGACATCAGCACCTGCTTTTATTTCTTCGATTTGCTTACCATAGCCTACGCCTCCATGAATAAGGCAACATTTAGGCGCACAATATTTACCGTAAGAACCAAATTGATCTTCTACTTGAGCAGCTAGTTCTCGCGTGGGGCCTAGTACCAAGCAGCGCGGAGCTGCCCCATCTTTGTGTCCGCCAAGTCGATGTAGTATGGGTAGCGCGTATGCCGCGGTCTTTCCAGTGCCAGTCTGAGCAGAACCGATTACATCGCGGCCTTCGAGTATGTACGGTATAGCACCGGCTTGTATTGGAGTCGGCTCTTTGAAGCCAAACTCGTCAATAGATTTTAGGATGGACTCGTCGAGTCCTAATTCGTGGAACGTCATAGTTGAATTGAGTGATAAGCCCGGCCAACATTACGCATCCGGGTCCAGTAAAATGTAGATAGGCCATAAACTGTTAAAGATATGGTAATCATCTAGTAAATGGCAGACTGTGGCTCTATTTACTTGGAGTACAAGGAGAAAGCATACTCCAGCTTGCTACATTGTCAGTATATATTTTAAATACGTATTAAAACGTAGCTTTTTTACACTAAGAAAGTAAACATTTAGATTTTCTATGAGCTATAAGTACCGAGGACGAATCGCCCCCACGCCGACAGGGTATTTGCATCTCGGTCATGCGCGTACTTTTTGGATCGCTATGCAACGAGCGCAAGAAGCTGGAGGACATCTTATTTACCGAGACGAGGATCTCGATCCACTGCGTTGTAAGCCAGAGTTCGCCCTAGGTGCGGTCGAGGATCTTCGATGGTTTGGTTGCAACTGGCATGAAGGTCCTGATGTAGGCGGCGCGTACGGCCCTTATCGGCAAAGCGAACGTCACGAACGATTTATTGACGCCTGGGCTAAACTGAAAAATGGAGGATTTATCTACCCCTGTAATAAATCAAGAAAAGATGTAGCGCGCGCTGCTCAAGCTCCCCACCAAGAGGAAGAATTCGTTGAGCCAATTTATCCTGCGAAATGGCGCCCACCACGTAATCATTATAAAAAAGTCGAGTGTCCTGGCACAAGCAACTGGCGATTTCGCTTACCTCAAAAACGTACTGTCGAGTTTAATGATTTGAGACTTGGCCACTGCGCCTTTGAATGCCTAAGCGATTTTGGGGACTTTCTAGTTTGGCGTAAAGACGGCGTGCCAGCCTATGAGCTCGCAGTAGTAGTAGACGATGCTGCTATGGAGATTAGTGAAGTTGTGCGCGGCGAAGACTTGCTCCTTTCGAGCGCTAGGCAACTACTCCTCTACGAAGCACTCGAGCTAAAGGCACCTGATTTTTTCCACACTCCATTACTGAGCGATATGGCAGGACAACGATTAGCTAAACGCAACCAGTCACTGACATTAAGACAACTCAAACACGCGGGGCATAGCCCAAATAGTCTACGCTTATCCAAAGACTGGCGCACAGGCTTGAATCCAAAATTTTAATTGAAATTCTAAAATCAAACCTTGGTCAAAAGAAGAAATGTACTAGATTGTTAGTTTATGGTGCAACACTCAACGCCTACTCTTAGTAAGACCAGCCTTAACGCGCTGTCGTCGATTCCTTATGCTGAGGCTCTCTCACCTAGTTACATTGTGCATCTTGATCAGCTTGAGAAGAACTGCCAGCTACTAAAGTCCGTTGCTGAGCGTTCTGGAGCTAATATACTACTCGCTCTTAAAGGATACGCCTGCTACAGTACTTTTCCGATCATAAAACAATATCTCAGCGGCACCACATCAAGCGGACTCCACGAGGCTCTGCTTGCCAAGGAGTTTTTTGGCAAAGAAGTACACGTCTATTCTCCAGCCTATAAAGTAGATGAAATAAAGAAGCTAAGTAGCTTCGCTCATAGTCTTGTTTTCAATTCGGCGCAACAGCTATTCAATGGACTGGAAACACTTAAAGGAAAGCGTCACCCAGACCTCGGACTACGTGTAAACCCAGAATACTCAGAAGTTGGAATAGATCTCTATGACTCTTGTGTCCCGTCTTCGCGACTCGGCACTAATCGAACTGCCCTAGACCAGTCATTAAATACACTTTCGTTCGATCTTCTGAAAAATCTAGATGGCCTTCACTTTCATGCACTGTGCGAGCAAGATGCCGACACGCTAGAACGCACCGTCGATGAATTCGAGGCAAAATTTCGTGATTTAATTGCCAATATGAAGTGGGTTAACTTTGGCGGCGGCCACCATATTACCCGCCCTAAATACGACGTGGAACGCCTAATAAAGGTCGTGAAGCGCTTCCGTGAAAAATACAGCGTAGACGTATACCTTGAGCCAGGTGAAGCCGTAGCGCTACACACGGGGGTGCTCGTAGTGACCATTTTAGATATTGTCGAATCCGGTGGACTTAAGACTGCCATCATAGACAGCTCATTTACCTGCCACATGCCAGACGTTCTAGAAATGCCCTACCGGCCTAGCATTCTCGGGGCGGGTACTCTAGACGAATATATGCACAACTACCGATTAGGCGGCATCTCCTGCTTAGCTGGTGATGTAGCTGGGGACTATTCATTCCCGGAGGCGCTCAAAGTCGGACAACGTCTCGTTTTTCTTGATATGTCACACTACACGATGGTCAAGAATACGACTTTTAACGGCGTACCTCTTCCAGCAATCTCGCTATACTCGGAGAGTCAGGGTCTACGTACAGTTAGGCACTTCGGATACGAAGACTACCGAGCACGCCTTTCTTAAATTAAGCATTAAAAAATAAATCTCAGAAACAAAAGATTGAAAAACTCACTTCAAACTAAAGGCATACTTCTCGGAGTAGTCTTATTACTAATAGCTATAGTATCAACGTTAGTAATATTCCAAATACTTAGCGATCAAGTGTAAGCTCTTGAGAAGAATAACCGTCTGTAAAGCGCTAAGCAAGTGAGCGCTTAAGACGAAAATTAGTACTTAGATAACTCGTTGAAAAGAGCTTGTGTTATTATCGCGTGACCTACCCCATTGGGATGAACGCGATCTCCACTGAGCGACTGGGCCGGCTGGTATGCTAGGTGCCGGTCAAAGGCAGCTTGTACATCTACAAACACGGCATCGTAATCATTAGCCAGCTTATGTGTGATCTGGCCATATAGGTTCATTTGCGCGCGCATCGGGTCAGATTGGTCAGTTTCGAGAAAAAACGGAGACATTAGTATTAGACCACTTAGTCGTGGTCTAGTCTTTTCAATTAACTCGCGGTAAACTCTCTCAAATTCATTTGGGTCGACCTCTTGCTTACCTGGCTCGCTTTCAAATTTATACCAAACATCGTTGATCCCTATCATAATAGAGAGCCAATCTGGATCTAAATCTAAAACGTCAATTTGCCAACGAGATTGTAAGTCAGTCACGCAGTCGCCGCTAATTCCAGTATTCAAGACATTAATAGGTGCTTGCGAAAGTGCTGCTCCAAGCAGGCAGTCAACGAGATAAACGTAACCATTACCCAAGTTTCCATTTCGATTTCCCACAGGACGCTCTCGCCCACAATCAGTGATCGAATCACCTACAAATAAAAGATTTTGACCTGTCTGAAAAGGGACTTTCATAACGAGTAAACTTAGTATTATAAAACGAAGTAATTGTAAAATTACAATATATTCCTTAGCGACGACGCCCCTTAGCTAATTTCTTAGCTATCAGATATCGAACGCTAGTCTCTAGGCGTTCGACCTCAGCAGGATCGGCGCCTTCCTCTTCAGCTAAACGCAGAGCCTCTTCAGCGCGAACTTGCGCTGATTCTACCTCACTTAAGTCAATAGCCTTCACATCAATGGCAGCCTCAGTTAGCACCGATATGGTATTACCGAGCACTCTAGCAAAGCCTTGATCAACAGCGATGAACTCTGTGCCACTATCATTAACGACCTTCAACTCACCTGCTATGATCTTTGTCACCATTGGGACGTGCCCAGCGAGTATACCAACTTCACCCATTTCTGTCGGCATAATAACTTCCTTAGCCTCAGTACTTAGAGCTTTTTCGTCAGGTGTTATAATTTCAAGTGTAAGCATCGTAAATAAGACAATAAATAAATAAATGACTCGCTATATTTATCAAATTCTAAGCGAATTAGGAATTCTTATTAGCTTCGATTGCCATCTCTATATTACCTTTCATGTAAAGGTCGTTTTCCGCTAAATCATCACATTCACCGTCAAGAATCATTTGGAATCCCTTGATAGTGTCCGCTGTGGAAACATATTCTCCAGGCGTACCTGTAAATATTTCCGCTACATTAAAAGGCTGAGAAAGAAACTTCTGAACTTTCCGCGCGCGGTAGACTGTTTGCTTATCCTCAGGGGAAAGCTCATCTAATCCTAGGATAGCTATGATATCTTGCAGATCCTTGTAGCGTTGTAGAACATTTTGTACCCCACGCGCACACTTGTAATGTTCCTCACCCACGATTGCTGGATCGAGTGCCTTTGAGATGGAAGCAAGAGGGTCCACTGCGGGATAAATACCAAGCTCAGCGATTGAACGCTCTAGGACGATCGTCGAATCTAGGTGTGCAAAGGTATTCGCCGGCGCTGGGTCGGTTAAGTCATCGGCTGGGACATAGACTGCTTGAAAGGAAGTGATTGACCCCTTCTTCGTTGAAGTAATTCGCTCTTGGAGATTACCCATCTCTTGAGAAAGGGTTGGTTGATAACCAACCGCAGAGGGAGAGCGGCCAAGAAGCGCGGATACCTCGGCACCTGCCTGTGAAAAACGGAAAATATTATCTACGAAAAGCAAGACATCTTGGTTCTTCTCATCGCGAAAATACTCTGCCATCGAGAGTCCGGAAAGCGCCACTCGCATACGAGCGCCTGGTGGTTCATTCATCTGACCGTAAACAAGCGCCACTTTCGACTTTGAGATATCATCTTGGTCGATCACGCCCGCTTCAGACATTTCATGATAAAGATCATTCCCCTCCCGTGAGCGTTCTCCTACACCGGCGAATACGGAGTAGCCACCGTGCGCTTTAGCAATGTTGTTAATCAACTCCATGATTACAACGGTCTTACCGACACCAGCACCACCAAAAGCACCCACTTTACCACCCTTTGTAAAAGGACAAATCAAGTCAATTACCTTGATACCAGTCTCGAGAATCTCAGCGTCCGTTGCTTGGTCTATTAGAGCAGGAGGTTGCCTGTGAATCGCGCGGCGCTCGTTGGTAGTAACAGGGCCTTTTTCATCCACTGTGTCGCCAGTAACATTAAAAATGCGACCGAGGACAGCTTCCCCAACAGGAACCGTAATGGGTGAGCCAGTACTAACAACATCCATACCACGAACAAGGCCGTCGGTCGTAGTCATCGCGACCGCGCGAACGAGACCTTCGCCTAAGTGCTGCTGCACTTCGAGAGTGAGATGCTTCTCGGAACCATCAATGCTATAGTTGACTGTAATGGCGTCGAAGATTTCAGGGACGCTATCTTCTGGGAAGACAGCATCTACAACAGCGCCAATGACTTGTACGATTTTACCAGTATTACTCATATTAATTAGTGTGCGGAAGTGAAGAGAAAGTTAAGGTGTTATATTTCTAGGCTGCGGCAGATGCAGCGATTTCGAGAATTTCTTGGGTAATTGCAGCCTGACGAGCCTTGTTATAATCTAGAGTTAGATCATCTACGAGGGTCGATGCATTATCAGTAGCTGCCTTCATCGCCACCATTCGGGCAGAGTACTCCGCAGCGCGGGTCTCTAACAGTAACTGATAGACTATAATTTTGACATATAGATCGGGTAACTGAGCAAGCAATTCTTCCGGCGTAGGCTCAAAAGTCATTTCACGTTTATCAGAACGCGCTTTCAAAACATTATCCCCACCCTTAACGCGTTTCTTAAGTTCATCCAAAACTTCTCGAAGATCTACAATCGGAAGAAGAGACTGGATAACAGGTACTTGCACAAGGACGTTCACAAAACTTGGATAAGCAACTTCAATTGTATCGATATCACCGCTGATGTAAGCATCTATAATGAGCTTTAGCATCGGGCGAATTTCAGAAAAACTAGCCTTGTCAGAAATAGTAAAGTCAGCTATCAAATCGCGCTGAGATCGAGAAATAAACTGTGTTGCTTTACGACCCACTGTGATGAATTTCGCATCGCACTTTACTTCCTCTACAACTTTGCGAAAAAGATTGGTATTTAGGGGACCACATAGACCCTTATCTGTAGATAAGATGAGAATGCCACGTGTTTTAACTTCTCTTTTTTCAAAGAATTGGTGCTCTACAATAGCCCCCGAGAGATTAAGTTTTTCACCGACAGTGTCTAGCAAGTCAGCTAGCAGCAGTGCGTAGGGACGACCTGCGATTGCAGCATCTTGAGCACGCTTCATCTTGGAAGATGAAACCAGTTGCATCGCTCGTGTAATCTGCCGAGTATTTTTTACCGACTTAATACGGCGTCGAATATCACGAAGGTTAGGCATGATTCTAAATTAAATTTTAAACAAGAGTAAGACCTAATCTATAAAGCTGGCTGTCCACTCTTCGAGCGAAGTCTTAAGAGCGGCTTCAGACTCATCGCTGATTACTTTATCAGAACGAATAGCATCCATAATTTTAGAGCTTCGGGTTTCAAGAAATTCGCGTAGATTACGCGTTGCTTCGACGATTTTACTTACAGCTATACTATCAAAGAACCCGTTTTGTACTGCCCATATTAGAGAGGCCTGAACCTCTACGGGAATCGGATTGAAAGCAACTTGTTTAAAGAGTTCTACCACACGAGACCCGCGCTCTAATTGAGCCTTAGTCTTGGCGTCTAGGTCAGAACCGAACTGCGCAAATGCAGCTAATTCTCGGAACTGAGCGAGTTGCAGTTTCACTTTACCAGCCACCTTTTTGATCGCTTTAATCTGCGCTGCCGAGCCTACGCGGGAAACGGAGAGACCCACGGAAACTGCTGGGCGAATACCTTGATTGAAGAGATCCGTTTCAAGAAAGACTTGGCCATCGGTAATAGAAATCACATTAGTAGGAATGTATGCGGAAACGTCACCAGCTTGTGTCTCTATGATCGGAAGAGCAGTAAGGGAACCATTACCGTAGTCCTCATCAACTCGTGCGGATCGCTCAAGAAGGCGTGAGTGGAGGTAAAAAACATCACCAGGATAGGCTTCACGACCAGAGGGGCGCTTTAGCACAAGTGAGATCTGTCGATAAGCAACCGCTTGTTTAGAAAGATCATCGTAAACAATCAGTGCATCCATTCCATTGCGCATGAAGTATTCACCCATAGAAGCTCCTGAGAAAGGCGCAATGTATTGATTAGCTGGGTTATCGCCAGCAGAGGCTGAGACGATGGTAGTATATTCCATCGCACCAGCATTTTCTAAGGCGCTAATCGTGCGGGCAATATTGGAGTTCTTCTGGCCGACTGCCACATAGATCGAGTAGACAGGACGAAAGTCTATAGAAAAGCTGCCATCATCATTACGATGTTGATTATTAATCTTCGCTTGATTAATGATGGTATCAATAGCGATTGTTGTTTTACCAGTAGATCGGTCACCGATAATCAGTTCACGTTGTCCGCGGCCGATCGGTATCATCGAGTCAATGGCCATGATTCCAGTCTGCATGGGTTGGTCTACCGACTTACGAGGAATAATACCTGGTGCTACCTGATCGACTGGATAGCTTTCGGAAGAATCAACAGGTCCCTTCCCGTCGACTGGACTGCCAATCGCATCGACAACACGACCTAGCAATCCCATTCCTACAGGAACTGAAAGAAGTTTACCCGAAGTCGAGGCTTTATCACCTTCCTTTAATTTAGAGTAATCACCTAGGATCACACAGCCGACCTCGTCTTCTTCAAGGTTTAAGGCAATTCCATAGATACCATTGCCAAAATCGACCATCTCATTGTACATTACACCAGACAAGCCTTCGAGCTTGGCTACACCGTCGGCGATTGAGACTATCGTACCAGTATTAGATTTTACTGCACCGGCCTCGAAGCTAGCGATTTCTTTTTCGATTTTTTCAACTATTGAGCTCATTGTTTGTGGTAATTAAATTATACAGATTTTACAGAGTTTAAATTTTTAAAGATCAGCTGAGGCAATCAGCAAGGCGATGTAGGCGCCCAGCAATAGAGGCATCATAGAGGTCATCCCCTACCCGTACACGAACACCGGCAATTAGAGAGGTATCTTCTTGAAACTCCGCGCTAATAGTGCGTCCGTAAATTGCACTGTATTTAGCAGAGATTTTCTCAAGAGTCTCCTCACACAATAAATTTGGCGTAGAAACTACAGCTGTTTGTAAGGCCAACTCACGGCGAAGGCGCATTAAGAAAGTTTTTAAAATAATAAGATAACTTCGGTGTCTAATCTTTTTTAGGCCAGCAAGAACTTCAACAACTCTTGCTTCACTAACTAATCCATCTTCTTTTGATAGCTCGATTAGCTTTTTGGCCAGTTGTGTGATCTTTTTATCGCGTTTCATCCTTTAAATAGGGAATTACCTGGAATAATTTAATTAGCTAACTCCTTAGCAGCAGACTCAGAGAATGTGCTCTTTTCGGTATCAGAAAGATCACGTGAAAGCACCTTAGATGAAGTCGCAACGACCAGGCGAGCAACTTCCTGACGGACGTCTGCAAGCATCTTCTGGTGCTCCAGCTCAGTTGCTTCGCTCGCCTTACGGATAATAGCTTCAGCTTGAGCTGCAGCTTCTTGGGTTTTGACCTCGATCATCTCTTTAGACTGTTCCCGAGCTTCCGCTAATATTTTTTGGGCGTCAATAGCAGCCTGTTTTACTTTTTCTGTGCGCTCACGCTCTGCTTCGGCCAATTGGGTCTTCATTTCTTCCGCATATTGGAGACCATCGGATATCTTTTGCTGACGCTCTTCTAGAGTGTTAGATATTGGCTTAACAGCAAAATAGTAGAGAACAAATGCGACCAAACAGAAATTGACTATTTGCGCAGTCAAAGTATGCACAGACACGCCAAATTTATCGGTGATCATTGTGATCTTATTATCGGCCGCCACTTCTTGTGAGCCTTCCATATCTAATGCAGCTGCATCTGGTGCAGCTATTAGGGAAAAGAGCAAAAAGATAGTAAAAATCAGAAATATGTTAATAGCCTTCATTGCGTGTTTTAGTAGTAATATTAGGTGGCAAAAATTGCCGGCAGCCATCCAAGGCTACCGGCAATCGCATTGATAACTAAACTAGACAAGGAAGATCGCGAAGAAGATAATCGCTTCGGCAAAAGCCATCGCGATGATCGACTGAACAAGCACTTTGGTGGCTGATTCTGGATTACGACCGACAGACTCACAAGCTTTGAGGCCTACAAGACCGATGCCGAGAGGTACGCCAAGCGCCGCTGCTGCAACGTGAATATTTCCTGAAATTTCTGCTAAGATATGGAACATAGTATTTATTTTTGATGTGTTGTATTTAGTGATTTTCTGCACTGCCCACGATTTGCTCCATGGTCGCGAATGCGGAAAGGTATAGAAAATATTTAATGAGATTCTTCTTCGTGATTAGTTATCAGGCCAATGTAAATAGCCACTAATAGAGTAAAGATAAGGGCTTGAACCACGCCGACAAGGACTTCGTAGAAATAAAAGGGTATTGGAACGATAAAGGGTGCCATTCCTGTCATACTAGTAAGCAAATTCTCTCCACCAAAGACGTTGCCAAACAAGCGGAATGAAAGTGAAATTGGCCGAAAAGCTATAGAAACGACCTCGATGATACCTACCATAAGAAAAATAGGAATAAGCAAAATGTAAATGGGTGTCGGAGTTTCTTTCTTATCAGCTTTATTACCGAAGAGCTCCCAAATGAAAAACTTCGGACCTGCTACTTTAAGTGAAATAAAGAGCCAAGCAATCATTGCGACTAGTGCCATGCCAAAGGTGGCATTTAAGTCTGCGCTTGCAGGTCGCATCCAATAAGTAAATCGCGCACCATCGTAGTGACCAAAAACACCCACACCGGGAAATAATCCACTCCAATTGTGGACAACAATAAATATAAAAAGCCCTATCAATAATGGAAATGTTACAGGAAAAGCCTTTTTGCCTACGATTGGCTCCAGCAAATCTTTTAGTCCATCGACTAAATTTTCAACGACTGCCTGCGCTTTACTGGGAATTAATTTGGGTTTACCCACACTCAATCGTATTAAGCCAATGAAGAGTATAGAAATGACCCATGTAGTCAAAATTGAGTTAGTAATCGGTAAGCCGAGTACCTCAGTTAGCTTGTAAGCTTTAGGGCTTACTCCGTCCGCTGCATTCAATACTGAAACAGCACAAGATAGAAGAAAAACTGTAGTAGTTAGTTTGTTCACAAAGAACATTCAAATATGGGTAAAATGCAGTAAAAAAAAACTATTTAAAATTTGATGTAGATCCTAAGACAGGGCGTCAACATCTGATTTATAGCCTAAGACATAAGATTAGACAATCTTATGTCTTATATCAGGCGAAGCGATTTTCTTAACTTGCCATAATAGTACGATTAGCGAGTGTCTTACTATGGTAGATTTACATAATTTAACTGAACGCATCTCCCACCTGCGTGATCGTGAGGGCGGCTCAGCAATACTCAATGGTAACAGTGGGTATTCTCCCAAAAAAAAGACTCCTCCAACATCGCCTGAGCGTAGATTTGCCAGAGACTATCTTATGGTTTTTGTCTTAGCCTTATTCTGCATAACAGTGCTCATCGAATTAGTGCTAATTTTTTGGATCGACTTATTTTAAATGAAATAGTGCCAATTGGTATGTCTCTACGTATCCCATCATAGCACCCAATTAAACTCGTCTAGCGACAACGGAGAAGTATTCATCCATCAAATCCTGAAAATAGGTGGCACTCTCGTATGGCCAAGAGGCAGACGGCTCAATAAGCCAATGGTTATTTTTATTTATATGCTCGAGCGTCCAGTCGAAATAAGGGCGGTCATCTGATCGGAAGCAAAGCTCCCCCCCTATGTCTGAGCGGCGAGCAAATTCATCCAATAAATCAGCCTGAATCATACGTCGACGATGATGACGCGCTTTAGGCCACGGATCGGGGAAAAGAAGTACAGTTCGCTCAAAACGCACAGTTTTTGGAAGTACTTCTAAAAACTCACTAAGCTCCGCTTTATAAAAATACAAATTATTCAAACCTCGCTTGAATTTTTTATCATTACACTTACGCACGCGCCAGGAGATAAGATCAATTCCAACACAAATTGTATTTGAATGAGATTCCGCATAATCTGTTAGCCAATGACCATGGCCACAACCTGCCTCGAACAAAATACGGTCGATCCCATCGAGATCGTTTATAAGTTCAACGCGTAATTTATTCTTCCGTAGGTTCTGCTTAGCAAGCTCGCGGGCGTGAGGTTCAGATATTTCGGGCATGAAAACTGTAGTAGATTCGGTATATTATAAAATATTATCAACGCAACCCTTCAGCAGTTAGTACACATTACAAAATTACAACCAACGCAGAAGGTTCTAAGGAACTAAACAAAGTCTAATATACTGACTGAAGTCTTGAATTCTTAAAAAATATCCTCATGTTCTATCGTTTACTTTGATGCTAACAACAAATTATTTTGATAAGAGTAACTAATCGATTGTAATATGACGAAGAAAAACGAAAACCTCTCTGAGGCTCCAGAAGAAGATACACCTGCGGATGTGAAGAATGCAATCGAGGAAGAAGTAACTACAGAGCCTGCGTTAAGCGAGTTAGAGAAGGCCCAAAATGAAGCCAAAGAAATGAAAGTTCGTTATCTGCGAGCTGTTGCTGATCTAGAAAACTACCGAAAACGTATTACTCGCGAAAAACAGGACATCATACGCAGTGCTTCATGTTGTGTCGTCGAATCCCTCCTACCCGTTCTTGATAATATGAAACTGGGCCTTAAATCCGCCGAGAAACACCCAGAAGCTAAGGAGGTTACTTTAGGATTTAAAATGGTTGATGACCAGCTGAAAAAGTCTCTCTCTGAGCAGGGTCTAGAAGAGTTACTTCCTAATGGAGAAACCTTTGATCCTAATTTACATGAGTGTATTTCACATCAACCCTCTAGCGAAGTAGCTGAAGACCACATTATAGAAACAGTGCGCGCTGGCTATCGGCTCAACGAACGACTGCTCCGTGCGGCCAGTGTGATTGTCTCTAGTGGGCAAGTTGATAAAGAGGGCAAAAAGTAAAGCCAGATGGCAAACAACTATTACGAACTCTTAGGGGTCACACGCAATGTAACGGAAGAAGACCTAAAAAAGGCCTACCGTAAACTTGCTGTAAAATACCACCCAGATAAGAATCAGGGAGACGCCTCCGCCGAGGCTAAATTTAAAGAGATATCAGAAGCCTACGATGTCCTAAAAGATGCTGAAAAGCGAGCTGCCTACGACCGATATGGACACGATGCCTTCAAGCAAGGCGGAATGGGTAATCCTGGTGGTGGTAAAGGCGGCATGGGAAGCCAAGACCCTTTTGACATATTCCGAGAAGCCTTCGGTGGTGGCGGTAGTGGTGGTGGTATTTTCGAAGAATTTTTCGGTGGTGGTAATAGTAATCGCGCTACTGGAGGTGCGCAACATGGCTCTGACCTGCGTTACGACCTAGAGATTTCTCTCGAAGAAGCCGCTAAGGGAACTGAGAAAGAAATCCGATATCGTCGCCCCGTCACGTGCAAAAAATGCAGTGGATCAGGTGCGGAGCCAGGATCAAAGAAAGTCAGCTGCCCGACATGTGGAGGTTCTGGCCAAGTTACTTCCAACCGTGGGTTTATTAGTTTCCGTCAGGCATGTCCTGACTGTCAAGGTGCTGGACAAATCATTGATAAGCCTTGCAGTGAGTGTCGCGGCGAGGGGCGTATTATGGATAGCAGTACGGTAAAGGTCCGCATCCCGGCGGGCGTAGCTACTGGTTCTAAATTACGATCTTCAGGCAAAGGAGAAGCCGGTTATTCAGGCGGACAAGCAGGTGACCTCTACATTATAATTCACGTCAAAGAGCACGAATTATTCGAACGGCATGAGAACGACCTTTACTGCGAAATCCCAATCAAATTCACCCTAGGAGCATTGGGCGGAACGATAAGTGTTCCAACGCTTTTTCAAAAAGGTTCGTTAAAAATTCCTGCTGGCACCCAGACAGGAACTACTTTTCGCCTGCGAGAACAAGGAATGCCTGCGCTACGCGGCGGACGAATGGGCGACTTACTAGTTCGTGTGCAAATTGAAGTACCGACTAAATTAAACAAAGACCAAAGAGCCAAACTCGAAGATTTCGCTGAGGCTTGCGGGGATCCTTCTAATTCCATTAATAACTCCACTGAGAAGAAGAAAAAGAAGAAAAAGAAAAAGTTTTTCAAATAAATCTAAGGTTTCGTCCTATGTCTTATCCTATCGTCATACTTGGCTCCGGTCGGGGTTCGAACGCGGAAGCACTACTCCAGTCTGAGTTAAATAAGAAACTTGGCCTAGCAAAGATCGCGGCTTTAATTAGCGATCGTGAAGATGCAGATATTCTCTCGCTAGGGCAGAAATACAAAGTTCCCGCTATTTACATTGATGCTGGTTGTGAAAGCGATCACTTAACAAATACAGCGGAGCAAGTATACATTGAACGCATTTCTAGCTTCTCCCCTAAACTAATCGTCTTAGCAGGATTTATGCGTATCATCAACAGTCCACTCATCGATGCTTTTAAAGGTCGTGTGATTAACCTACACCCTAGTCTACTGCCTAGTTTCCCGGGAATCGATAGTATCCAAGAAGCATTTGAATACGGTGTCAAAATTACAGGCTGTACAGTACACTGGGTCACACCCGAATTGGATGCAGGTCCTATTATTAACCAAAAAGAAGTCCATATTGATGAATCTGACACGCTGGAACTTTTGACTAGAAAAATTCATGTAGCTGAGCATCAGCTACTACCTGAAGTCGTATCACATCTAAGTAATGTTAACTGATTACATTGCAAAGGATGAGTAATCAAATTGAACTAAGAAGTAAAATTGACGACGAACTAGTTGAAATGCTAGAAGACTACTTCCTGGAAACTGAATCTGTACATTGGGGAATAATTCAGGGAGAAATTCAAGACCCCTACTACATCTTCGGGATATTTCCTAATTTAAAAACTGCCACCGAAGCACTTAAAAGACTACGTAGAGAATTTCCAAATCTACCTAATAAATTCGAAAAGACTATAATTACTGATGCCGACTGGCAGAATGCCTATAAGAAATTTGTCAAACCTTGGAATGACCGTCAACTTTACTGGATACCACTATGGGAACGCTCTTTTAGCGAAGCGCCAGGGGGATCTGCAGTAGTTTATATAGATGCAGGTATGGCTTTTGGTACGGGAGCGCACGAGACGACTCGCCTATGTGCTCGTCGACTGCTAGACTATTATGATAATCATTCGGGAGCAATTAGTAGTCACTCGTTAATTGATGCAGGATGCGGATCGGGTGTGCTTGCACTATCAGGTGCTGCATTAGGATTCCAGAATGTCTACGCATTCGACTTCGATCCAGAAGCAATCTTAGTCTGCCAAACTAACTGTACTGAAAATGCTCACCTAGATCCACCTGATTTCACCGTAGCCGAACTCTCAAATGGTTTCAAAAGCGATGCGCAGGGTGATCTAATATTAGCTAATATACACACAGAGGTTCTTATTCACCATAGTCCTTACTTAGTTAACAGCCTAAAAAATAGTGGTACACTAGTACTAAGCGGAATCCTGACTAAAGAGCTCGATCAAGTATGCAGACACTACAGCGAGCAATTTGCAAGCTACCGTTCCAATTTAAATATCTGCGTAGACAGCCGTGTTGATGGCGAATGGGGAGACCTACAATTTACGCTATCTAAAGCGTGATTTCTTGAGGTGTTATTCATAGGCTCAAAACTTGCATCAGGATTAAGTAAGATGTTAAAATTAGAGTCTTTACTTGCCTGGGAAGTTAAGACTTTCTTTTATTAGCCATGATGCAAACTATAGGTGGACAACTAGAAGAAGCACGTCAGCGAAAGGGCATTTCTCTGCGCGAAGCAGCAGAGGCAACCAAAATTCGCAGTGACTTCCTTGCGTACATTGAGCAGAACAAGATGGATTTTGACCTGCCGGACATTTACAAGCGGGGCTTCCTGAAAAACTACGCCCGATATTTAAAGTTGGACGTCGAAAAGCTACTAACTGATTACGAAGCTCAGCTCTTAGGCGATACTCGCAAAGGGAAAGTAGTGGATGTAGAGCTGTTTGGCCAAATGGAAATTAAAAAAACTAATGGTAGTGATAATAATGGTCGTGAAGAATCCGATGAGCCGGCTCCATATAGCCGCGTAACTACTAAGCCTCCGCGTAGCAATACTTCACAAGATGCAGAGGAAGAAGATGCTGATAAAACATTCTATATGAAAATCGGCCTTATTTTTGTAGGGACTCTAGCTTTAGTGTTTGTCGTATTTGGCTTAATATGGGCAATCCTAGGGAGCGACAAATCGGAAGCATTTTCAGACTCTTCGGAAACTCAAGAAGAAACAATCAAGGCGCAATCCTCTGAATCTTTCCAAGTAGAAGACACTGGCAGTGAAAGCATAACACTTATTGCAAGTGGCAATGTCTATGTGCTAGTAAAACAACAATCAGACAACCAAGAGTTAATGCGCAAAACTATGAGTAAGGGCGAAAGCATTACTCTAGTAAAAAATGGTGCAGTTGATATCCTATTTACCGCCGGTGAAAACCTACAAATTGAACATAGAGGTGAGCGCTTACGTCCCAGGGGATCCGGTACCGCAAAGATTAGTATAAAATAGTCTATTACACATATAACTCCAGGTTGTATACATATTTAGGTCTAGCGAATTAATGACCCGAAGTCTTCGTAGTCCCCATTAAAGCCGCCAGGTACACCCTTATTGATCACGGCTACGGCATCATGCGAGTGGAGAGATTCCAAGTGAGCGCAGGCAACCTGAAAATCGACAATTTTTGGCTCACTATTTAACTGTTCATGTAACAAGCGAGCGGCATCTTCAACGAATTTAGTGTAAGCTCCATTCATTTCAGCAAATGCCTGCTCGTCTTCTCGCTTGACCATAACTTGAGTCTCCGTCTGTAGGGCTTCTAGGCACAACTCTTGTAGCCGCTCTATACTTAAGTGCGCATTTTCAGATATCTCGACGCTAACACGAGCTGTGCTGCGTTGTGAGTGCGGAATACCAAATACTTCACGACTCTCACGCGCGTGCTCTGATAGCTCGGAAGAGCAAGGACAAGCAGATGAATAAATAAAATCAAAGTGGATGTACTTACGGAAACGATCCAAGTTATCTATTCTTCCTTCGTAGGCAGAACGATAATATTGCCAGCCATCTAAGCCGCTGCGTAGGCTAGTTTTAAGCATAGGGTACTCAAAGGAAAGTCTGACTCGAGCAGATTGTGCGCTAATCTCATCCTTATACTGAAGTAAAATATCCTTAAGTAAATCTGGGGTAAAAATTCGTTTCTGGAAGGTGTAGAATACTCGCATAATTCGGGACATATTAATACCTTTCTGATCGGCCTCAAGTGAGACAGTTCCGGTGACAGAAGTTTCCAGCGTGAGTGTATCCGAACCTTCGGTGACAAAGAGAAGGGGTATACGAAAATTAGAGATCCCTACGTTTAATATGGGGACATTTGCACCATAAATTTGTTGTGCATCAGCGTTTTGCATATCAGGTAGTGAAGCCCGATACTCTACGGTAGGGACAAAATCACGGTCATACACCTTATTGGGTTTAGACAAAGAGGACCTATCTTGGCACGGAGGAACAGGACTAGATTCTGATTTCATTTAATCACAGATATATAACTTAAGAGAATATTATATTCAACTAATTGCTAAAGAATAGTACAAGCGTAAGCTTAGCGTATTATAAAACAAGAAACGATCAAAAAATATTAACTAACTCGGGGGCAAGCGTCGAAAAATACTTTGATCAAGCACGTTATATTGATAGTTATATGTAATTTATGTCTGTTGAATTTCAAATCTTAGCCTCTAGCAGTAGTGGTAATTGTGCACTTTTAGATACTGGCCAAAGCAAGATATTAATAGACGTAGGGATATCAGCGAAGCGTATTGAAAAACTCCTTGTAGAGATAGGAGAGTCTGTTGACTCAATAGATGCTGTCTTTCTTACTCACGAGCACAGCGATCACTGCGAGGGAATCCGTGGTTTATCCAAACGCGCTGACTTACCAGTATTTGCTAATCGTGAGACGGCTGAGGCCGTCCAGGCTAAACTAAGCAAGCATGCCAATTGGCAGGTATTTCAAACAGGAACCGAATTTAGCTTCAGGGACCTATCCGTGCGCTCCTTTTCGCTTCCCCACGATGCCTATGATCCGGTTGGATATATTTTTAAATGGGGCGATGTTGGAGACTTATTTAGCCCTCCACGTAGCTTAGCATGGGTCACTGATCTCGGTTATGTGCCAGAACATGTGCGCGAGCACCTTAGAAAGGTGCAAATACTTGTCCTAGAAGCTAACTATGACGATAAAATGCTAGAACTAGACAAACGCCGTCCTTGGTCTACCAAACAGCGAATTCGTGGACGCCACGGGCACCTATCCAACCAAGCGGCATACGAGTTAATCGAAGAACTCTCAAAAGAGAGTTTGCTTCAAAACGTCTACTTGGCACATCTGAGTAAAGACTGTAATAAAATCGAATTAGTACGCGAAAAATTCAGTTCTATATTTGGATCCATTGTAATTAAAATTGTAAATCCAAAAAGTGGAATCAATCCTCCAGTATCTACGATCAGTAACTAAACATTATCCTATGAATAATAAAACACATAAAACTAAGATCATTTTTACAATCGGGCCTGCGACAGATAGTGAAGAGGTACTAGAAAAACTAATACATGCTGGCGTTGATATATGCCGAATAAATATGGCGCATGCGGATCATGCATGGTCGAGGGAAATAATAGAACGTGTGCGTAATGTGTGCGACAAAGTAGGACGTCACATTGCAATTATGATGGATGTCAAAGGTCCTGAAATTCGAACAGGTGATGTTCCTAAGGCCTTTGATCTAAAAGAAGGTAATATTATCGAACTCACCTATGGGGAAGGTACTGGGAGTATATCTCCAGAAGGCGTATATCGTGTGGACGTTAATTACCCCGGATTTGCAAGCGATGTAAATCCAGGTGATACCGTACTCGTAGACAGTGGCTTAATTCGCCTTAGTGTTAAAAAGATTACAGGCAGCACTGTACGTTGCGAAGTTATTATACCAGGTTCTATGGGGAATCGTCGTCATATTAATCTACCAGGTGTGCGTGTAAACCTTCCTGCGTTAACGGAAAAAGATCAAGGTGACGTCGATGTAGGTATAGAACAAGATATCGAATTTTTCGCTCTTTCGTTTGTCCGCGAACCAAAAGACCTAGAGGAATTTCGTTCATATTTAGATAAACACAAATCAGAAGCCAAGATAATAGCAAAGATCGAAGATCAACAAGCGATCTCTAATCTGGATAGTATTATTAAGGCCTCCGATGGTCTTATGGTTGCTCGTGGCGATTTAGGGATCGAATGCCCTTTCGAAGATTTACCCGTGATTCAAGCCCGGGCAGTAAATAGTTGTATACAAGAGACTAAGCCAGTCATCGTAGCTACACACATGTTAGAATCGATGATTGAATCTCCAATTCCGACAAGAGCAGAAGTCACCGACATCGCAAATGCAATACGTGAGCAAGCAGACTGTGTGATGCTCTCAGGGGAAACGACCATCGGGAAGTACCCAGTCGAATGTGTGGAAACGATACAACGTATCGCAAAGCGTATCGAAGAAGAGCAACTCCAAACGCTTCGTAAAGACTTAGTCCTGCGATTACCCCGATCTAAAATGCTACGTTCGGCTGCATACCTAGCTCATGATTTAGATGGATCACTCGTCGTCTTCACACGACGTGGTATATTTGCGCAAAAGCTCTCCTCACTTAGACCCAATGTACCAATCTACGCTTTTACAGATAATAAAATACTCTTCAAACAACTGCTTATTATGAGGGGAGTTGAACCCTTTCTAATGGACTTTGATCACGACCATGAGACAACAATACAACGATCCTTTGAACGACTTAAGGATGGAAAATGGGTAATGGACGAAGATCCTATTGTGGTTATTACCAAGATGTATGCGGGTGAAAAGCTAATCGACAGTACTCAAATTCGCTCCATATAATAACACTAATTTTGATTATCTATATAGCATCATACTTGATAGAATAAAATTTTAGGCTCTTTCTTTGTTATTATTGGGTTTTCGGAGTAAAACTAAAGCTGCTAGCGCCAGTCCAGCTGAAGTGCTGACAAACCAATCACCATGGCGAGTGTAATAACTTTGCTGCCGCTCCCATTCTTTATATTGAAAGATAGTAAAAGCGCCCCCACCCCGAAAATAAATGCTTCCGTCTGAATCGACTAAAAAATCGCGAACAGTGCCGTAGCTATCTATCCATCCACTCCATCCTCCATTACCCGCACGCATTACAGGACGACGATTCTCAACAGCACGAAGAACTGAGTGCGCTGCATGTTGTTCGGCTGCACCTTCCTCGCCATACCATGCATCATTTGTTACAACAAAAAATAACTTCGCACCCTTACTAGCGCTCTCTCTAGCGAGCGCTGGAAAAGCATCTTCATAACAAATTAAAGATCCAACTCGGGTAGTAGACATGCCTAATTCTAGGTCAATGAGTCCAACATCTTCACCAGGCACAAAGCTGCCATTTAATGGCACTACTTTTCGCATAAATCCAAAAGGACGAGGGACATATTCGCCGAAGGGGACCAACTCTCGTTTAGTGTAGAATTGCTCCGATAATCCTGAGTCTGGTTCAACTAGGAAAGTACCGTTGCTCCATTCTCCAGTCTTAGTGTCTTCAGAAATATTACCCATAAGAATCGGCTTATTGATCTCATCGGCCAGACGCTCCAAGCGCATACATATTTGTTGGCTTCCGATTATCGGCCAAGGCGTTGCAGACTCTGGCCAAAGAATGATATCACTTTCCAAAGTAGAAATAAAAAGTGTTAGCCGCTCAATTGCTTCTAAATTTTCCAAATTACTATCTATTTCCCATTTCAGATCAGGAAGAATATATGGCTGCACTACAGCTGCAGTTAAGAGTTCCTCAGTACTATCTCGAGCTGGTAAAGAATAAAAGAATACATAGATACAAAAACACAGAGCAGTTAATCCTAAATAAAGATCCGAGCAAAACAAGCCCATCTGAAGCGCACCTTTTTTCTGAACGAAGCGCTGGTGCAGTGTTTGCGCCAGACACAAGTTAAAGAAGATTATTAGATAAGATACTCCATAGGCACCTGTCCAAGCAGCAATCTGCAAGACAACTGGTCGCTGCCACTGGCTTATAGAGAGGGGTGCCCATGGAAACCCCCAAAGGAACCAAGTTCTTGACCATTCAAGTACAACCCAAGCCCCTGCCAACCCAGCAAAACAGAGCGCGCGTAACAAGATGTTTCGCTCTTCAATATGGCGCAGAAGGCTACTACCTAAATATAGCCAGCTAGCAAAAAACAAAGCAAGTAAACCACTTAACGCAATGGTGCCAAACCAAGTAACATGCCTTAACCATATTAGAATGACGAACCAGCTCAACCAGCCCGAAGCCAATCCAACTAGCAATATGGATCGCTGTGATGGCTTTGTGTAGAGCCATAAAAGGAGCGGGACAAAGGCGATGTAAGCCGCCTCAGGAAAGTCAAATGGTGGAATTGAAAGCACCCATAATAAAGCAGTTAAGATACCGCAAAATACACCCCAATATTTAGAATTATGGACCATAAAGTACTTTAATATTTAAATGCTACGCCCGCACGCTCAGGATAGTGTTCGATAAATTCTAAAAAAATATCTTTCGCGACTGGGCCCGCAGTCGATCCACCGTGATATCTATCGCTAGAACTAGTGCCCTCAACCATAACAGCTATAGCGATCTGCGGATCTTCTACCGGAGCAAGTCCTAGAAACCATGCAAGGTTAACCTCTTTACCATGAGCGCGAAAGTCCGCTGTACCTGTCTTACCTGCGATTCGTAATCCATCGATTTGGACTAGTCGTCCTGTGCCACTGTTACTAACAACACGTTCCATACCTTCCCAAAGTTCAACATGTTGCCTAGGCGTGAGTCCAATGAGCTCGCCGCCATGATCGACTCGCTTACCCTCTTCAGCAGATAAGGCACGTAAAGTAGGTTGAGTGCGGGTCTCACCTCGAGCAATAGAAGCAATTAAATTAGCCATTTGTAGGGGTGTGACGAGTAAGAAGCCCTGGCCGATTGCAGTGTTAGCTGTATCGCCGAGCATCCAACCTTCTCCTATTATTTCCCTCTTCCAATTTTTAGTAGGCACAACGACACGCCCAGTCTCGTACGGAACTTCAATTCCAGTTCTTTCATTAAGACCAAAACGCTGTGCTTCCGCACTTAACTCATCGATACCTATACGCAGCCCTTCAGCATAAAAAAATATATTACAGCTACCTTCTATTGCAGCAGTTAAGTCAACCAAACCGTGACCATTACGCGCATGACAGCTAAAGATCCGGTTTCCAAGGGCAAAGACACCCTGGCAGTTATGTTGAGTTTTAGTATTTATGGTACCTTTCCTAAGGCCTGCGATGGCTGATAATAATTTGAAAGTTGAACCAGGAGGGTAGGACAGCTGAAGCGAACGATTCATCCATGCGCCCTGCTCATTTATCCTATCAAATACTTTACGCGGAATGTAGGGGCTAAGGTCATTCAGGTCATATCCAGGGTGACTAGCTATGGCGAGAACCTCACCAGTTTTTACATCGAGTGCTACTGCAGTTCCAGTTCGATCACCTAGAGCAGTTTCAGCTGCAATCTGAAGATCAATATCGATACTAGATATAAAATTCTCTCCTTGTTTAGGAGCCTCTTGGTAGAGTAATGCATCTTGAAAGCCAAGGGGGTCCACTCGCCATATTTCGTGCCCAGTCGTACCACTTAAATGTTCATCAAAATAACGCTCGATACCGGTCTTTCCTTGCTTTGTTTTAAAAGTGAAAGTTTTAAGCCCATCATCTATAATTTCGCTAGGGTCAGGATTGACCTTCTGCACATATCCAAGTGTATGTGCAGCAGCGGCTCCATAAGGATAGTAGCGAGCAGTATCAGTGTGTATCTTAATCGGAGACTGTACTGGAACCTGTTCAATCAAGCGCGCATATTGATCTGCGGTTAAATCTTCGGCAAGAACGAGTGGTAAAAGTAGTTGTTCATTGAAATGCCTAATGATAGCTCGCGTAGATATAGTATCCTCACGCCCTGTAATCACATTGATTTTGTTGATGTAAATCTCGATCACATTCTTTCTAGCTTCCCATTGAAGCTCGTTATAATTTGGATCCGTAGGAGCGACTCCCGCACGCTCGTGCTTTGGGCGCAGATCATAAGCCTTTCGTATGCGTTCACGCTCAGCCCGAATTACCTTCGAGTACTCTGAACGAAACTCGCGGCGAAGGTCATCTAAGTAAACTACAGCCGAATAGTGCGGTCTATTACCAACAAGAAGGTTCCCCTTTCGATCGTAAATATCTCCCCGCGGCCCAGGCTTTAAGACACGACGCTCGGTCTGGCGCTTCTCTATTTCCTCATATTTCTGATTGGCGATTAATTGCCTCCAAGCAAGCCCTAGAATGAGTATAATTGAGGCCAAAATTACGATCCAAAAGAAAAATATTATGCGGGGATTTTCACCGCGATGAACGTCATATTGATTCATTCAATTATATTCAAAACTTTAAAAATTCGGATAATCTTCGGATTCATCATCCATACGAAAGAGAGCAAAAAGCATACGTTCAAAATTAAAAAACCAAGGAGATACTATCAAGAGCGTAAGGTGTGAGGTAATTGTAATCACTACAAAATGTAACCAAAAACCAACACTTAATAGATACTCTGTACTCATGGAGATGGCAACAAACAGTATAAAGAAAAAGTTTATTCCATGTGATAGAAATATTGGATGATAATTTTGATTGGCGCGAAAGCGAATCCGAAACTGAAAAATTAATGCGCCAGAAATTAGGAAGAGTATTGTAAACAGCCCAAAAGGTGAAGGTAGAGCAGCATCACACCATAGTCCTGTGCAAAGTGTACAATTAAAATAGTGCTGGTGGCGAAGGTAGAGCGCGGGAAACACTAACATTGGACCTAATAGCAGCATATAAATGGACCAACTGGACAATGCTGAATTAGCTATTAGCGTAATATATAATAGAAGTACATTAGATCCAAATAATAGAATGGCTCGTAAATCAAAGATCATCAGTTGGCAAATTAATTGGATATAAAGGTATTAAAACAGCGACTTCATGAAGGCTTAGAAGACGGGAATCAAGTTCTACCGAACCAGCTTGGAAGATCCCTGTAATACCGGGTTCTAGCCAAGAGACCTGGCCTATTACTAGACCTGCAGGAAATGCACCCCCAAAATGAGTAGAAACCAGTTTAAGTGGTGTTAGTGTGCTAGCATGTGTATCTTTAGGCACATCACGAACCGAACCAATGGGATTACCAAAACCACTCTGAGCCACTCCTTGGTAGATAACTGGACGCCCATCGCCTTCAAAATTAGCGGCCATACGAAAGTTAGGACTAGTAACTAACTCAACTCGGCTAGTAAAAGCATTCACCTCGATCACACGTCCGACAACCCCCCCAGCAAATACCACGGCCGCTCCTTTTGGAATGTTATAGTCCTTTCCTTTACGAATAATAATATGCTGCCACCAGAAGTTAAGGTCACGACGTACAACACGAGCCACTTCATAGCGAAACTCACGACGACTTGGTAAATTTAAAATCGTTTCCAAGCGTAATATTTCTTGCTCAAGTGATTGAGTTCGCTGGGCACGAAACTGATAATGTGACTTAGCACGTGCCACTTCCCTACCTGCTTCGATAAGTTCAACTTTTGAATGACTGCGTCTTGCCCAAAAGCCTTCGAGATCATCTAGATAGGATGTAGCTACCCAAGCCGGCGACTGAAATTCAGTAAAGCCTACCTTAAGATAAGATTTAACTGTTGTTGGTATAGCCCACCAAGCAAATAAGAAGGCAGCTAACGCAACCAAGGGCTTAATCTTATCGAGGCGTACATTCGCCACGGTATTACACTATATTTTGGGGTTCCCAGTGAGGTCTTTCAGAAGAAAGGCCAGTTCGTCCAAGACCATACCAGTTCCGTTTGCCACAGCACTGAGCGCATCATCAGCGATTACTACAGGTAGACCAGTAGCATCACTGAGTTGTTGGTCTAGGCCCCGAATCAAGGCACCTCCACCAGCTATAAAGAATCCACGATCCACCAGATCAGCAGATAATTCAGGGGGGCAGCGTTCCAGGGCATTACGCACGAGATCGACTATCGATGAGATGGTATCAGATAGAGCATCTCGAATTTCCTGCGAAGTAATTGTAATCGTCTTAGGAAGACCCGCGACTGAATCTCGGCCACGCACTTCCATAGATACTTCTTCTTCTAAAGGAAAGGCGGAACCAATTCTTATCTTGATTTCTTCTGCAGTACGCTCACCAATCATCAAATTGTAGGCGCGCTTCATGTATGATATAATAGCACTGTCTATTTCGTCGCCACCTACACGGATACTCTTTGTGTAAACAACCCCTGCTAAAGAAATAATAGCTACCTCGGTTGTTCCCCCACCAATATCTACAATCATATTAGCAGCTGGTTCGTCAATCGGAAGACCTACACCTATTGCAGCAGCCATTGGTTCTTCAAGGAGCACAACATCACGAGCACCAGCTCGTATTGCTGAATCCTTTACTGCACGACGCTCTACCTCAGTTATTCCAGAAGGAACAGCGACTATAATTCGCGGGGCAACAAAAGTCTTTTTTCGGTTTACCTTGTTAATAAAATAGCGAAGCATTGCTTCGGTGATTTCAAAATCTGCAATCACACCATCTTTCATCGGCCGAATAGCGGTGATGTTACCGGGCGTACGTCCCAACATTTTTTCGCCTCAGAACCAACAGCACAAACCTTTTTCGTAGAAGTATAAATGGCTACCACGCTTGGTTCGCGAAGAACAATACCTTTTTCCTTAGCAAAAACGAGCGTGTTGGCAGTGCCAAGGTCGATGCCGATGTCGTTTGATAGAATTCCGAACACAGTAAGTAAATAATTAAAATGCTATAAATTTATAATGAGTATTAAGTTTTTCTATGAAAGATTTTGAATGTCAAATGATTACCACAGGAGTGTAAGTCTTATCCTAAAATAGCTAGTCGAACTCCTTACAATCAGGACATACAAGCAGATTTATCCAAGCAGTTTAAAGAAGATACGCTTACCCGCTTGAAAGATTTGTTCACCATCACGGGGAAAAAGCTCACGATTTGGATCTTCTTGCTTCTCGCCATCTACTTTGACCCCACCTTGTTGTATTAGTCTTCGTATTGTTCCTTTACTCTCAAAAAGGCCAGATTTGGCCATAATTTCAAAAAGAGGTCCGCTAGCCTCATCACCTAACAAACTATTCCATGTAAATGTAGGCATGTCATCAGGTAACTTATTTCGGGAAAAAACCTGCTCAAACTGCTCTAATTCACGCTCGGCAGACTGCATTGAGTGGAACTGACCAACTAATGACGAAGCTAGGCTCTTCTTAGCATTCATGGGGTGCCCAGTCTTTAAGTTCTCAATTTTTTCGGAAGTAAAATTCAGTAGTAAACGGTAGTAATCCCACATAGTTTCATCACTAATAGACATAATCTTACCAAACATCTCTTTAGGGCTGTCAGTAAAAGCTATATAGTTGTCCGCACTCTTAGACATTTTCTTCGAGCCATCTAGGCCGACTAAAAGTGGCATCGTAAGCACTGCCTGCTCAAGCTTACCCGCATCCTTTTGCAACGCACGGCCCACAAGCATATTAAAGAGCTGGTCGGTTCCACCAATTTCTATATCTGCATTGAGCACTAGCGAATCATATCCCTGGATTAATGGATAAAGGAACTCGACAATAGAAATAGGAGCCTGATTGGCATAGCGATTAGAAAAATCATCGCGTTCTAACATACGAGCAACCGTCATTTTACGCGATAACTTTAGACAGTCTTCAAAGTCCATCTTATCGAACCACTCACTATTGTAAAAAACCGAGGTCTTTTCTTTTTTTAGAATCTTAAACGCTTGGTCTAGATAGCTTTGTGCATTACTTCTAATCTCTTCCTTAGTTAAAATAGGGCGGGTATTAGAGCGTCCAGAAGGGTCACCAATTAAAGTGGTAAAATCGCCAATTATAAGGATCGCTTCATGGCCGAAATCTTGGAATTGGCGAAGTTTATTAAAGACAACCAAATGCCCAAAAGTGAGATCGGGCCTAGTCGGATCAACGCCTAATTTAACTCGCAAGGGCTTACTGCCGTGGAGGCGCTCCTCAAGCTCAGCCTCCCCAACTAGTGCTTCTGTATTAAGACGAATAGCATCTATTACTTTCATTTTTACAGTGATCAGAATTCGGAAAGGTCCTCCTCAAGTTGACTTAACAAATAAACTGATCTCATCATTAAAATCGTAAAGAATAAAAGCAAAGAGATCTAGCGAATCGTAATAAACGGCTCAATCGCTCTGTTGTTTCTAGATTTTGCAACAAAGCTATCGCGATCCCCTTTATTACTAAAGAGATAAAGCGCATATCCACCCCATCCACCTCCAGAATATTTACGTCCAATGCAGCCTGAGGCATCAGATAATTCAGACATGCCTTCTTTTATCTGCACTTTGTAGCTTAAATCGACCGCTGCTCCCAGTTTATTCAGGTTCGCCTCTATAACTGCTTTTTGCGCCAGGTGACCAGCAGCTTCGATCTGATCGTAGTCACGATCGTTATCCGTATTAGCTGGGGTATCGTGAGCTATTTCAGTATAGTGGAGTGCCATGAGACCGTTTAGGAAGTCTCCGTTACGTTTAAATTCGAGAATGGGTTTTTTGCCGCTACGCCACACACATAGCCCAGTCTCACGGATAATGGCGGGGTCCTGCCAACCAACCCCTAACTCTAGCTCGGATTCGACCCCATCACGACCATTAAGTAATGCCCAAGCACCACTACCACCTAATCCTGATTTTTTCTCATAATCCCAATCAAAGAGTGAAACAAGCGGCGATATAGCACAGTTTACTATAAAAGAGCCTTTGC
The DNA here is from genome assembly GCA_902603705.1 of Puniceicoccaceae bacterium. GTDB lineage: Bacteria > Verrucomicrobiota > Verrucomicrobiia > Opitutales > Coraliomargaritaceae > Thalassobacterium. The sequence goes on along the minus strand of CACKVQ010000001.1, from coordinate 58,217 downwards.
GAGCATGACGCGGAACATCGAGCCAACCTCCACCAAAATCAACCCTGAGTGGAGCAAAAATAGGCGTACGGATTTTGCATATAACAGAAGAGGTAGAGATAGGGGTAAATTCAGGCAGTGTTTTAGGCAGTACCACATATTCAGCACCTACCTCGGTGCAAAGTGCGCGCTTTTTATCAGCATGCTGGTCGTCTGTTGTTACAGCCAAAATATCTGGTTTAATCTTGAGAAAATGATCCTTGAAATCTAACCCTAACTCCTGAGAGCCACCAATTACTACTTGGTCTACAATATCTAGTGATTCCATGAGAACAAATTTATGATCCTGCGGAATAGAGGGCTGACGTTTTTTATGCTTCCAGAGCACCTGATCTGAGGCAAAACATACGGTAAGGTGATCACCTAGCGCACGAGCTTCTTTAAAGAATTGGATGTGTCCCCCATGAAGGATATCATAACATCCAGAAATAAAAACCTTTTTCATATTCTGATAAGTAAGTAATTTCTCACACCATGGCAATCAATTGTGTAATCAAAGAAAGTATGAAAATTTTCTATTCACTTATTAATTATCTTCAGAAAAGCGCCAGTCGATCAAAGTTAGCTGTGAATAGCGTTTATTACGCCAATAATTCCAAGAAAAGCGAAATGCCATGTCTACAGCTTCACCTATTTTTGGTGGCTCTCCAAGCTGCCACGCGATGCCAGAGATACCACGCTTAGCACCTGGTTGAGCGGGTAATCGAAAACGAAAATTTCCATTGCCAAAAGAATCGGGCGAGTCTTCTAGCACTAAATTACGAAGACCAAAAATAGGTTCGCGGTTTCCTTGACCGAAAGGATGCAATCGATCGAGCTCTTCGAGCAATGATTCATTCAAATCACCCATTTCTAACCATGTAGATATCTCAACGGATGGCTTAGGTAAGCCACCTGGGTAGAGAGCCTCAAGGCTCTCTAAATAGCATTTTGTAAACGCCGCTAAATCTAATGATTTAAGTGAAACACCAGCAGCCATGGGATGTCCTCCCCAATGCTCTAATAAATGAGTGCAGCGCTGAAAAACTTTAACTAGGTTTACAGAAGCCACACTTCGACCCGAGCCTTTAGCGAGGTCACCCTCAGCACCGAGAATCACACAGGGCTTATGAAAGCGGCGGCTCACACGACTGGCCACAATACCCACCACGCCAGGATGCCAATCTTCGCTAAAAAGTATTATACCAGGCGCATCTGCAAATTCAGTCGCTGCGCGTTGTTCAGCAACTTTGGCCATACCACGCTCTATAGTTTGGCGCTTTTTATTTATTTCATCAAGCCGCTCTGCTATGTTTATGCAAGTGCCATAATCATCCTGTAAAAGTAGTTCAATCGGCAATGAGGCATCAGCGAGTCGACCACTTGCATTGATTCGGGGAGCGATTTTAAAAGATATATCTGAACTAACCATCTCTTGACAGCTGTCGATTCCTGCGACCTCAGCTAAGGCGCGAACACCTGAGCGATTATTGACACGCAAGTGTCTTAAACCAAACCAAGAAAGAATACGGTTTTCTTTTTGTAAGGGTACTAAGTCAGCCACGGTTCCCATAGCTACAAGGTCTAGATAATCCTTGAGCTTAATACTTTCTACTCTAGGGTCATTGGCTAAGCGGCGTAACTTCAGGAGCCCGTGGAGTAGTTTGAAGACCAACCCAGCTGTACATAATTTATGCCAAGGAGCATCTTTGTGATCATTCACTTGGGGATTAATGAAGATGCAATCCTCTGGCGCCTGGGTCTTTGTCTGGTGGTGGTCGACAACAATTACATCGATATCCAAATCGCGCAGATATGTGATCGACTCGTGAGCGTTAGTGCCACAATCAAGAGCTATAAAAAGTTGCGGAATTTGCCCGTCGAAAACACGTTCAATAGCCTTGAGACTCAAGCCGTAGCCTTCATCTAATCGTCGAGGTACGCAAAATTTTGGCGTAAGTTCTAATGTGCGCAACATACTCACCATCTGGGTTGTGCTAGTTACACCGTCTACGTCGTAATCACCAAAAACTACGACCGACTCCTTGTCCTCGACAGCCTTCTCGATTCGCTTAGCAGCAGACTTGAGATTTTTTATTGCGAAAGGATTGTCTAGTTGAGCCAAACGAGGACGAAGAAAGTCCTCTGCATCTTCTGCTTGCGTTATACCCTGCTTGACTAGTATCCGAGTAACTACACTAGATAAGCTAGTGCTACTAGCTAGCGCAGAAGCCTTAAGGTCATCAATCTCGGCGCAGTTCCAAAGCATTCAAATCTAATTAGATTCTTTCTAGCTTTCCCACTCGTAACGCTTAGGCGTGAATTGACGCTCTCGAACGTGACGACGATCGCCCTTGTGCCACCAATAAAATACTGGGCTAGCAATAAAGATTGAGGAGAAAGTTCCCACTAGGATACCTACAATAAACACAAAAGCGAAGTCATTGATTACACCAGCTCCGAAAATATAAAGGGATACGGCGGCTAAAAGAGTTGTGATAGAGGTCAGCAATGAGCGGGAAAAAACGCGACTAATCGCCAAATTGATAATTGAGCGCAAATCAGTACCAGGATTAAGGTCTAATTCTTCTCTTATTCGGTCAAATACAACAATAGTGTCATTAATCGAGTAACCCACAATCATGAGAATCGAAGCAAGCATCGGGGCGGTGAACTGCCCACTTACAAAGATATCTAATTGCCCAAAAATTACGAATATACCAATCGTCATAAGTGCGTCATGGACCGTAGCTACGACTGCACCGACACCATATCCCACTTCAAAGCGTAGTGCCACGTATAGCAGAATACCGCCAAGAGCACAGATTACTGAGAGGAGCGCATTCCACTGAATGTCTTTAGAAACTGATGCGCCAATCTGATTGATACCGGCCTCTTCAAATCCTGCATCTGGAAAAGCATTTTGCAAAATTTCAAGTGTAGGACGTGCTTGATCAAAAGGTGTTTGAATCTTAAGCACTTCACGATTTTCACCGATCAAACTCTGATAGCTGACAGTGATATCATCGAGTTCTTGATCAATCACCGCATTAGAAATTTCATTGGAATCAATGAGCTTAGAATAAGAGATCGTCATTTCGTCACCCCCCGTAAAATCTTTACCAAGAATGTTTTCATGGTAGAAAGCTACACTGAGAACACCTACGATAACGACTAGCCAAGAAGCTGCAAAAGCGGGCTTTCTGTATCGGAAAAAATCGAGTTTCTTCACGGGCAGAAGGCTCAGTCCTAAAATATTAGAAACACATATACGGTGAACAATGAAATCAACAACAAATCGAGTCACGACAAGCGCACAGAATATTGAGGAACAAATACCTATAGCTAACGTGACACCAAAGCCTTTAACTGGCCCTGTGCCCAGCCATATAAGAATCGATGCCGTGATCAAAGTAGTCACGCTAGCATCGACAATAGTAGATGTAACTTTCTCAAAAGCACTTGCAGAAGCGTTCTTAATGCTTTTACCAGTGCGAAGCTCTTCACGCAGGCGTTCAAAAATAAGAATATTGGCATCCACACCCATACCTAATGTTAACACTAACGCTGCTACACCTGGGAGAGTCAAAGTAGCCCCTAGGCTGGCCAGAACGCCAAGTACTATACTAATGTTAATCACAGCTGAAAGTACAGCTACAAGACCACCAAGCGCGTAGTATAGAATCATGAAGGCAACTACTAGTACCGCGCCATACTGAGCAGCACTGACAGAACTCTCGCGGGCATCAGCGGCCATAGTGGGTCCTACCTCATACATCTCGTCGACTCGAAGTTCGACCGAGAGAGGGTTGTTCAGGACATTAGCGAGTTCAATTGCCTCGCGTTGAGAGAAGCTACCTGTAATTTGCGCGTTTTTAGAAAGTACGCTTTGTATAGTAGGTGCGGAGTAAAGCTTCCCATCTAAAACAACAGCAAGAAGTTCACCGACCATATTTTCAGTGACTCGGCGTAATATTTCAGCGCCTTGTGCTGTCATTTGCAGATTAATTTGGAAGCCTCCTGTCTGCGTCTGAGAAGCGAATGCGTCATCAACGATTTCTCCTGTTGCTTCTGGGATGAGTTTTACAAATAGGCGACGTTCATAGACCTCGCCACTACGACGATCTTCAATTTCCTCTGCGAGTACCTCATATCCTACAGGATAACGATTCTTAGGCGTTGTGTCTGGTCTTAGCTCGGGGTGCACTCGTCGGAATTCAAGTCGTGCGGGCTTTTTAATCGCATCGATCACTTCAGGGTTGTCTTTAGTCGATAGGCCGGCTATTTGAATCTCTATAGCGTCTTCTCCACTTGGGCGTATGACTGGTTCGGCAACACCAATACCGTCGAGTCGCTCAGCCATAATATCTATCGCGTCTTGCAACTGCTCGGCTTGTTCAAACTCGCTTAGTTCTGTCTGAGCAGATTCATCGATCTTTAAAGTAACACCAACGCCACCTTTCAAGTCCAGGCCAAGACGAAGTTGGCTCTGCGCAGTTTTGAGGATATGTTTTAGCAGAATATCATTGCGCTTGTTTTGATTAGCGACATCGGTGACGTTAATTTGAGGAAAATACTTAGAAAAATCTATTTCTTCATCTACGCCGATATCACGTAGAGCTATAAATAGTGTAGGTGAATCGCCTTGTTCGACGCGTATTTCTGAACGCTTGAGGAGATCTTCAAAGTCGGACTCGTTAGCCGTTACTTGGCTAACAATATATTCCTCAAAGGGTCGATCCTTTAATGGGGTAACACTCATTACACACCAAAATATAATGGCAGCAGTGAGAAGAAATTTCCAAAGAATGTTTCCGGACATGGGCAATAAACTATAGGCTTAAAATTGTAGAGAAAAATTCCTAGACATCGCTTGAGGATACCTTCGTGGATACAAAGCTTTTACCAATCTCGATTTTGGTATTATCCGCGATGCGAACAACAAATCTATCATCCTTTACATTTGTGATAGTGCAATACACACCACCGCTAGTAACGATCTCGTCACCACTCTTCAACTCAGTAAGCATTTTGTCATGAGCTTTTTGTCGCTTTCGTTGCGGTGCAATAATCAGAAACCACATACCTGCAAAGAGCAGAATAATCGGAAGAAATTGACCCAGACCGCTAACTGGTGCGGCTTGTGCGAATTGATATAAAAAAGATAATTCAGGAATAGTCATAGCATTTTTATTGTTAGAAGTCCGCAGAAAGAAAGGGAGTCACCCCTAAATAGCAAGTAACTAATCAATAGGGGCATATAGCCAAGTTATCACTTCAATTAATAGTATTAAATTTAAAAACATAAAAGCATTAGCCTGCAAGCTCCATACGACGCAGTAATAGCCGAAGATGTTTATGTGGTTCAGACATAATCGTGACCTCAGCACAGTCAGAGTTGAGCTCTACATCATTTAGGTGGAGTGCAAGGCCTTGATAAGCCGGCAAATTCAGCCCATACCTCTGCTTATTAGGGTAAAGTTCTCGCTGGGTTGGGGCTTCTGGGCCGTTATATAGGGCGTCTCCCAATATAGGAATGCCCAATACAGATGCGTGTGCTCGTATTTGATGGTGTCTAAAGAAGGTCGCTTGTGCTTCCCAGAGAACCCAGCCTTTGGGTGATTCAGCAATACGCTGAAATTTGGTAAGAGCTTTTTTACCCTTTGCAGTGGAAGGTATCATTTTGGGCTTAACATTATGCGGCAACAGTGGCGCAGCACATTCTAAATAGGGTTCTTGATCAACAGGCTGGGAAGCTGAAATAAATTTAAATCGAAAAGAACTTTCTCCAGAGCCAAAACAATTACGTAATTTCGCTAGCGCATCACGACTTTTGGCAAAAACCGCAACACCAGATACTGATGGATCGAGATAATACATCGAACCGAAAACTGTCGCTCCTCTACGAACTAATTCCGGCTTGCCGGCTTCAAGCTGAATATTGAGCGCCTCATCTATATTGGGTTCATTGTCCCATGGATGTGCACGCGTACCAAATCCAATCGGCTTATCTAGCGCCAGCCAGTCGTTTGTCTCCGCTAGTACCGAAAGGCGCAGAGGCTTTTTTCCAAGTATAGGAGGCGGAAAACCGACAGCCATTTTTTTTGATTTTTGATGCACCACTTATGGATACAAAATACCCTCGATACGACAAGCTTAAGCGAGAGTACCAATGGGGTAGAAATAAAAGCTACTCAGCTAACAATTGTGCGCATCGAGTTTTTAGGCGGGCCACTTTGTTGGAATGAACAATACCCTTCTTAGCTGCTTTATCGAGTGCTGATATAAAGTCTCGGGAAGCCGAGGCGAGGACATCTTTGTCGCCAGCAGCGTTAGCCGCATCAACCTTTTTAGAAAAAGTTTTTAAACGACTCTTTATTTGTTTGTTTCGCATGGCACGAGTCTGTGTCTTGCGGATATTCTTAACTGCTGATTTTATATTAGCCATATCTGTAAAAATAAGGGTGTTGAAATTGCGAGCACTTAGTTATCCTGTCAAGATACAAAGTGTCAATTTCGGAGTGCTGTAAGCCGGATTTTGTCCACCAAACGCCGAAACGTTTGGATGTGCGTTCATTAATCTATGCCACCGAAGTGGCATTCCCACCGAAGTGAGATGCGACATACCCGGAATCATGGAACGGGCCGTCTGATTACCTATTTTGACTTGCACCGGATTGGGTTTTTCTTGCCTTCATTGTTACCTCTGAAGCGGTGAGCTCTTACCTCCCCATTTCATCCTTACCCCAGAAAGTGCCTGGGGCGGTATATTTTCTGTGACACTATCCGTCACGTCTAGTTTCCTAGACGCGCCCCCATTTTCACAGGGAATCCTGCCCTACGGTGTCCGGACTTTCCTCTCAATCTTAAGACCAAGCGAACGCCCACACTCCGAAATTGACATTTGTAGGATGTACAATCTTCCTTCTTAGAGCAAGCGGCAATTTTCGATCTAAATTCTACGCCAACGACTCGCTTTGGCTATACTGTACTGGAATTTACGCTTATGCTCACGGATAATAAAAGGCATATCCCAATCTGCGTCTAAAGTGAAGGCAGGTTCGAGGCCCCTACGTAGTCCGTCAAAGGAATCCTCTGATCCGTTACCAAGCCAATTAGCTTTGGGCGTGTACGACTCCATCCAAGTAAAAGGTGTTGTCAGAAATAGACACCCACCAGGCTTAAGCAAATCAGCAAGGCGGCGAATCAAGCGTAGTGGTTCTCTGAGGCGGCAAATCAAGTTACAAGCTAACACCAAGTCGAACTGTCCGATATCATCTCGTATTGATAGCGCATCTCCCTGCTCAAATGAAACACGGGCACGATCGATAGAAGTATCAACTTGTATTTCTAGATTTGTTGTAACTGAACCCTCATCTTGACGTGAGGCCATACAAAAACCATCACGCTGTAGAGAATTGGCAGCATTAATGAAATTATGGGAATAATCGATGCCTATTACATCTTGGTAATGCCGAGCCAATTCAAAGGTGGAGCGTCCTACAGCGCAACCCAGATCAAGTGCCCGGCCTTGCCTCAAACCAGCCTCTTGAGCGGGACCTTCTAAAGCACAACGTTTTGGAAAATCAAGTGCATCTGAACCGCCAAATGTGTACGGGAACTGATCCTCAGCAGTTCCATAGTGAAAAACTAAGTATTGATGTAGCAGCTCATTGGTTTCGTAAGTATTTTCAGACATTACTAATTGGTATAATCTTGAAAACAACGGGACCTAGCAGTCAAGCGACAGGTTGCATGCACAGACGGGCGAACACAAAAAGTTTAAGCTTCAACTAGTGACTCTGCTTCTAAAAGACCGACTATGTACTTTGAAGGTTTGTAGTGCTCGATCAAAACCTCTACCTGTTCGCCACGATACATTCGAGCCTGTTGAAGACGTATTTCTGGAGTCTTGTGTGGGGCATATAGAACATCGTCGTGTGAAGCATTGGCATGTTCTTTAAACAAATCGGGAGTTATTTTACCGCCCAAATGGTCGTCGCGACCAGTAGCCACGTGGATAGTACCTAGAATCTTCTCATCCTGTATATCACGGCCCGAGAAAGGCAGGACTTGAGTGCCGAAGCCTAGCTCTCCAATCGCGCCAATCATTGGATCATCTTTAAGGCGTCGATTGTGATCTTCAATCTCAGCATAGTCACCATATACAAACTGTGACTTGTAAATCATGCCATCTTTAACGTGGAGTAACCCGATTGTACTTTCATCGTATTTAAAGGGAAAAACTCCATCGGCACTTTCAGGCACAAAATAAACTTCCCCAGCGGGCAAATTAGCTATATCCGGCTTGCCCGGAGGACATAGGCCATGGCTTTTCTGAGCATTCTGGCCGTTAGTGTGGAGCGCTAGGGTGTAGACCTTGCTCTCTACCTCAAAATCAATTTCAAAGCGATCTGCCTGAGTGAGCCCTAAGCGTAGCTTTTCTGCCTCATCGCTAACAAGCTCGTAATCCACCGATAGCCCAGTATCGAGGATAATTTGATTCAAACCGTGAAGCGTAGCTCCTCGAAAGCCGAATTCTTTACACTTAGCAGTAAGAGGTGCTGTCGCAGAAAAGGTAGACACAGTAAGAATGATATCATATTTCGAATAAATATCATTATCTAGGCTCAGATGGTTACCTTTGGGATCGTAGCAGACGTCGTCCATGTCGAGGTTACTGCCTCCTGTTTCTTTATAAGCGTAGATGTCTCCATTTTTCCAATTCATATCCTCTAAAGCACCGGCCTTAAAGCCTTTGTAAAAAACTTCATGCCCGTAATTCTGAATAGAAAGCGTTTCATCTTCGAGGAATTTAAAATCTTCGATGTCAGAAGGATCCGGCAAATCTATTAAAATACAGACTTTTTCACCATTTCCTTGGCCAAAGCAAGTGGTAAGCAGACGAGTAAGATTGAATGAAGAAAATTTGCGTAAGTTAGCGTCTAGAATCATTTTTTAGAGAATTAGTAATAGTTATTTTAAAATACTACACATATTAATTACGTGAAAGCTGTCAAAGCTGGTTTGACTATTTATTTAACGTTTATGAAAACACTATTATGCCAAGTTTTTTACTTCTATGAAGAGAGTTTTTGATATTATCGCATCAGTGAGTCTCTTATTGACGCTAATACCTCTGCTTTTTATTTTAACAATCATCCAATTGTTAAATTTTGGGATGCCCCTATTTTTTTCGCAAGCTAGAGTAGGTAAAAATGGACGTTCTTTTCTAATTTTTAAATATCGTACAATGCTTCAAGGGCAAGGTAGCGATGACGAGCGACTAACTAGTTGGGGCAAATTTCTGCGCACCTCTAGTCTAGATGAGCTACCCGAGCTTTGGAATGTGCTCAAAGGTGAAATGAGCTTAGTCGGTCCACGACCCTTACCAACGGTATACCTTAAACGCTACAATACAGAGCAAGCACGCCGTCATACAATACGCCCAGGCATTACGGGTTGGGCGCAGGTCAATGGCAGAAACGGTTTAAGCTGGAAGCAACAGTTTGAGTTAGACTTATGGTATATCGACAACCGTTCCTTCTTGCTCGATCTGAAAATTATTGGTTTAACCATATTTACAGTCTTAGGTCGAAAAAATATTAACCAGCAAGGACATACTACACGCAGCGAGTTCTTAGGAAAAGAAGAATAAAACACCCACCCCCTCCTCACCCATACATCCATGTCTGAAAAAAAAGTAATAGAAGCACTTATTATTGATTTAGTTAAATTATTAGCTGAAGACTTTCAAATAGATTCACTAATAAACCCAGATGCTACGACTCTACTTTACGGCATCGATGGTCCCCTAGATAGTATGGCTCTAGTGAACCTGATCGCCGATATTGAAGATGCCATATCAGAAAAATTTTCTGTATCTATTTCCCTTGCAGATGAAAAAGCGATGAGCGCGCATCACTCTCCTTATCGAAGCGTCACAAGCCTAGCCGATGCAGTATTAGAAAGAATGCCCTCATGAAAACCATAGTAATTACAGGTAGTCGAAAAGGTATTGGCAAAGCACTTGCCGAGCACTACCTTAAAGATGGCTGGCGCGTGGCTGGTTGCTCACGCGACGATGCCAGTATTGAACATTCGCACTACTTTCACTTCTCTTTAGATGTCAGCGACGAAGATGCTGTTATTGCTATGGCACATAAGATAAAAACGGACTTCGGTCGTGTCAACGCCTTGCTTAATAATGCGGGTATCGCCTCAATGAACCACGCGTTGCTCACTCCTGCTAAAACCGTCAATCAAATTCTGCAGACGAACGTAGTTGGGACCTTTATTTTCTGTAGAGAAATGGCAAAACTAATGCGGAGCACTGATAATGCTCGAATCGTCAATTTCACAACTATCGCACATCCACTTAACCTCGAAGGTGAAGCGATATATGCTGCTAGTAAGGCTGCAGTCGAAAGCCTTACCCGTATACTCTCTCGTGAATTGGCAGCGCTCAAGATTACGGTTAATGCAGTTGGTCCCACTCCGATCGATACCGACCTAATACGCGGAGTGCCCGAAGATAAAATGAAAGCCTTACTCTCTCGTCAAAGTATTCAGCGTATGGGCAAAGTCACAGACGTCATTAATGCGATAGATTTCTATCTTAGCGAGAAAAGCGATTTTATCACTGGCCAAGTACTTTATCTTGGCGGAGTATCATAAAATGTCGTGGGTCCGCAAAAAGCTCGAGGCCTTCTCTGAGCGAGTCGCAGCTCACGAAGAAGGACGGGCCTACTCATATTCAGACTTTCTTGAGTTAATCAATCAAGCCACAGTTAATCTTCCCAGTGGCGAAAAACAAATTGTTGAAGTAGACTGTAACATGACACTAGAAGGACTTGCGACCCTACTTGCTATTGTCGAAAGTCGACACATTGCCCTACCCCTACCAAGCGATCTCCCCGCTAATGAGTGCCGAAGGATGCGAGAAGTCGCTACTAAATCTTGCATTTACGAAAAACTCGAGGGCAGTGGGCTTATCCTCTTCAGTAGCGGTACCAGTAACAGACCAAAGGGTATGCTGCATAATTTCGAAGTACTGATAGATCGTTATAAAAATACTAGCCTACGAAATGACCGATGCCTACAGCTTCTTTTAATCGACCATATCGGCGGCCTAGACACTGCTTTTCGCTGCCTATTTGCTGGATCTACACTTGTTATTCCCGACCGCAGAACCCCAGAAGCAGTAGGTCAAGCGATTGAGTCAAAAAAAGTTAACGTACTACCGGCATCACCTACCTTCTTTAATCTCCTGCTGCTGTCCAAAATTCCAGAGAAGCACGACCTAAGCTCCGTCCAAATTCTAGCCTATGGCGCCGAACCAATGCCACAGAAACTACTAAAAAAGTTAGCGAAAACTTTTCCTAAAGCGAGGCTACAACAGAAATTTGGCACAAGTGAAACAGGAGCCATTCGCATCAAAAGTACCAAGGATGAGAGCTTATATTTTAGAATCAATGATCCAGAGACTGAATGGAAAATTATCGACAATGAGCTTTGGCTCAAAACACCCTCACGAATAATAGGCTACCTCAATCCTGAACAAGGCAAACTAGACGCGGATGGTTGGTATGCCACCGGAGACCTAGTCGAAGACGATAAACAAGGAAACTTACGTATTACAGGACGCACTAGCGCAATCATCAACGTAGGTGGTCAAAAAGTAAATCCACGTGAGATAGAATCCGTATTGATTGAACTCGAAGGGGTCGAAAGCGTACGTGTTTACAGCAGAGAAAATCCCATAACTGGTAGTGATATAGCCTGTGAAATTGTAAGTAATGAATGTAAGTCCTTGAGCACATGGAAGCGAGAAATGCGCCGGCACTGCCGAAAAGAACTATCCTTGTGGAAAATTCCCTCTAGCCTCGTCGTTATTGATGAGATTGAAATAAATTCTCGAATGAAACGTAAAAATTAATCCCTAAATATTTACTTAAATTTGCAGATAAATTCTATAATTTATAGAACCAAAGCCATTGAGGGAAAGCTGCATTAATGCTAGCTTTACATGTATTAATTATAAAAAAAGTTGATTAGCAGCACGCTCTTCTTCTGGCGTCGGCTTCAATGTCAGTTAGTAGACTTTGCATAACCTCGGAGGCGGCAGCCTTAACATCGTCAAGCTTTTCAAGATCATCCAGATCAGAGTGCCCGAAGACGTAGAACTTGATCTTTGGCTCGGTACCTGAAGCACGAAGCGCGAAGCTGTAGCCGTTATTTAACTCGAGAAAGTAAAATTCTTGGGGCGGTATACGCTCACCATCAGCATCGAATATTTCATCTTTACCAAAATCAGTAAGGCTCCTTACTTCAATTCCACCGAAAGATTTTGGGATATCGTTACGATAGGAGTCTATAATGTTTTTGATCCTTCGAGATCCAACGGCTCCTTCATAGTAGATGTTAATCGTCTTCTCTTCATAGTAACCGTGCTGCAGGTAAAGTGCATTGAGATAGTCCGAAAAGCTCATCTCTTGAGACTTCAGGTAAGCAGCTAATTCACAAAACATTACAACAGCGGCATTTGCATCCTTATCGCGCACTCTGTCAGATGCCAAATATCCGTAACTCTCTTCACTACCAAAAACAAAGTAATTAGAGTAATCGAGCATGAGTTCAGCCTTCGTCCAGACATCGCAGGCATCGTAATCAATGGCCATACCTTCCTTTTCGAATAACTGAATTTTCATATTTTCCTCATAACTTGCGAGCTTTGCACCCATCCATTTGAATCCTGTCAGCGTGTTGATGGTCCTCAAACCATGCCAAGTCGCGACAGCTTCCTGCATCGGTGTCGTGACAAAAGTCTTAATCAGAACCGCATTTTCAGAGCCATCCTCGGGCAGAATTCCCGCTTCTTTGAGCGTTGAAATTCGATACTCCGAAAGAATAGTCCCGGTTTGGTTACCACTTAGTAGAACCATATCTCCACGGCCGTCACGAACAGCAACACCCATGCGGTCAGCGTCAGGATCAGTAGCGATGACGACGTCTGCTCCGACTTCGTTAGCCTTTGCGATTGCCACTTTTAGAGCTTCGGCGTTCTCGGGGTTTGGCGACTGAACTGTCGGAAAGCGACCATCTAATTTCATTTGCTCAGGAACTTCGATCACTTCGACACCTAATCTCTTTAAAAGAGGTACGATACTGATCGCACCGCAGCCATGAATTGGTGAAAAGACCACTTTTGGAGAATGCTCTTTGATTAAATCGGAGTCTACTACCATCTCGCTTAACATACTTATATAGGCCTTATCTGCGTCTTCTCCTAATATAATAACCCCCGATATGTCAGCATCAAGATACTCTGTGAGCTCTTCGAGCACCACATCGTTGACCAGATCGACAATTCCCTCGGCATGCGGCGAAATTACCTGTGCACCATCCTGGAAATAGGCCTTAAAACCATTGTCATGGGGAGGATTGTGGCTAGCCGTGATGACTGCACCACAGGTCGCTTTAAACTGGCGTACTGAAAAACTCAGTTGAGGTGTAGATCTAGGACCATCAAAGATCAATGCTTGCCCGCCCAATTTTGTCCATGTCGAAGCTGCTAGCTCGCAGAAATGACGAGAAAAGTGGCGCACATCGTGCGCGATAACAATGCGCGGCTGATCGATAGATTCGCACGTTTCTAAATGAAACTTAGCATAGCGATATAGACCAATGATTACTTTGATTAGATTAAAGTCATTTAAAACGTTCGTGCCCACCGCAGCATGCTCTGGTGTACCCATGGCAGTGAGTGCACCGTGCTCAACCGAAGTAGAGAATTTTCCTATAGTACGGCCTCGAATCCCTCCTGTGCCGAAGGTCATATTTTGATAGAATCGGTCGTTCAGTTCTTCCCATTGCTCTTTTTGCACAAGCTCGTTAATACTAGCTACCACCCATTCAGGTAAAAAATCGGAGCTAGCCCAAATCTTCAAGTTTGAGACAGCGCTTTGTAAGAGGAAGCCATCTGCTCCAGCGGATTCTATTGTTTCGATCAAGTTCATGGTGACTTAAAGACTAGCTGCTAAGTAATATTTAAAATACCTAGTAAGACTTATTAAAATTATGAAATTCTAGTATACGTACAAGCTTACTCGATAATAAATCCATCTGTTATCTCTGGTTTGGAATCGAGCGCACCCCATTGCGAAATAAAGTCAGACTCATCTGCAGCAAAGAGGTGACTAATTTCAAAAGTGATCATTGGCAGACCGCTGTCATCAGTCTGAATGTACTCCCCCGCTGCTTTAAGCCAACGCGCGAACATGCGCAGTTGATCCTCTTTGCAAGTCTTAGGAGAGTCGATGCCTGTTGCATTTTTGACTGGGCTAAAGTCATCCTCTCTCGCAGCTTCTATAATGACGGGATTTCTAGCCATAGGCAGTGCATCAAATACAAACATCTCAAACTTCACTCCGTTAGGTACTTCCGGATGGATTATAGCTCCCAACTCATTGACATAAGGGATTTTTTTATCCGCACGGTGAAAAGGTAGTTTAGACCCTTCGGTGCTACCACCTATGCGCTCGATATAGTCGCGGTCGAATATATGTATAGCAACACTCCCTCCGTTGAAACGTAAAGAGCCGTCAGCGTTGACTTCCTTCTGCATAGCTTCTGGCATATCACTGTATTCAACCACAACGTTATTTCCATTTTGTACACAGAAATGCCCAACTTTTTCCAAGGCATATTCTTTCTGAACCATCTTGCTGGAGAGCTCTGAATTACCAATCAGATGGAATCCAATAAAAGCTGGGTCAATACACTGTACGATAGGATTATCTATCTGAAAATAGCTAACGACATCGATACCTTTTTCACGCATGATTTTTGTGGCTCCGCTACGAACGAGCGCGCGCAGGGAGCCACCGTGTCCATCAGGGGTCATGGCAATCTTTCCTTTTTCGCTGAGGATCATCTTTCCCTTGAAGTCGACAGCAGGGACTAGCCCTTGCACAATAAAGTGAACCGAATCACGGCTTAGACCAAAAAAATTAGATTCTTCAAAGGCTGAAATTATAGCATCATTATTAATTTCACTGGTTAGAATAAACCAAGGAATATTCACCTTAAAGCGCTCGCTTGTACGCGTAATTTTTTCAGCAAACACCTGAAATAATGATTTCCCAGTCAGTGGTGTCACGGGATAGGTTCCTTTCGGGCCATTATAACCTAATCGAGTGCCTTGACCACCAGCCACAGAAAAGGCAGCAACACGTCCCGCGCGAATCGCAGCAGCTCCAGCAGCGCTAGCTACCTCCCATTTCGAGGCGTCGCCACCATTTTCAGGTCGTGCTTGATATGGCGCTGGCTCAAGACTTGTTAGATTACCAGGACCCGAGTGATCCCCAAAAACATGCTCCTCAACCAATGAGTTCACCTCCGCCAAGTCGACGGTCTCTGCTTGTGATAATAAACACTCTTGATCGGATACATCCAGCTGATCGAAAAATTGGAAAACATTACTTTGTCCAGCCAAAGCAAAAGACCTTAATAGTGCAGTTTTAGTTGATTCCATTAGAGTGCAGATTGAAAAAAATTGCAAAAGAATGCAACCTTCTATAGCGCACTTTAGAATAAGACTACATACTACAACAAGGGTAACCTAAAAATCGTCTGCAAACCGAAATATTAGTTCGTCTGGGCGGGCGTAGCCAAGTCTTTCGCGTACGACCCTCTCAAGAAACTCAGGGTCTTTTATGAGTCGCGTTAGATAGGCTTCCTTTTGAGTAAATTCTTTACGAGCTTGTATAAGCTTAGTCTCAACTCTATTTTCACGAACTTTGAAATTTTTGTACTCTCGGTGGGTTTTCATCACTAGGCTCCCGAAAAATACTATTAGTATACTTAACATGCCTATTAGCATAAGCACTATAACACGTTCTTTTTTTTGCGCAGAATTTTTAGGCAGCATATACAACTATTAAAAATGACATTTTTTATTCATTGGAAAGCGAATTATATATTATTAAAACTAGATTAAATTCTAATGCGCCAACTAATTGTAAACAAAATAAGCTCATATGTACTTCCATTCTCATTGGCTGTATCGATCTTTATCGCTTCCGGTTCGCAGCATCTTGTCACAGAAGATATATATATTTCTTATTCGCCCGATAAACTGCTCCACTTTCTAATATTCGGGCTACTGGCTACTATAATCCTGCGTACTAGAAATCTAAAGCAACTGCGCCTACGTGATTTAATAATTAGTGTAATTATCGTCTCTGTATACGGTTTTTTTGATGAAATACGTCAATCCTTTACACCTAATCGAAGTGCAGAAATTGGAGATTGGATAGCAGATACAGTCGGTGCAATAACGGCGGTTTCGCTCTACACTCGGTCGAAAGGCTATCGGAATCTACTTGAGCGCCGGGTACAAATTAAAGCGACGAAAAAATCAGCTCATGGAGAGTAACTAATTAAGCAAAATAGCAAATTAGAATTTGTTCTGATAAGTATATTTTGCTGTCGTTAAAGTCGCGAATGTATTTAGTAAAATAATGGACTTAGCTCAATTTTCCATTCCACTAGGCGCAAATAAAAACCCTACCAGAGGTAACACCGCTCTTTGCAAGGAAAGATCAAATTGTACCTGATTTTCAGCCATATCGATTTGGTTTAATACACTCTCGAGCATCGTAATTAGGGCAATTAACCGCGGCTTATTCTTGGCTAACTCCTGAGGGTTAATTGCTTCTAGCTTTTCCTTGAATTCAGCCAAGATTTTCACCCATTCATTAGAAATATTAGTGGGTATCCAGCGACCTTGTAAGTTTGTAAACTCCATTCGATGAACCGCACCGCTAGGTGATGTTAATCCTAGAATAGTCCTCTTATTGTTACTTTCCAATAGATCGATAAAACTATATTCAAATGGCTTTTCTCCGCCAATAGATAAGGTAATGTCTGTAGTATATCTGATAATGCTGGATACTGTGGCATCAAAAAAGCGCTTCCCATCAAAAGACTTTAAGCCATCTGCATCCGAGATAGAGCTTCGAGAAATACACTTAGACAAACCGATGATCGATGACCAAGCAGCCTCAACTTTAACAAGATTCTCAACAGATATTTTGCCTCCGAAGTTAGTATTAAAAATAAATTTTTCTTGCTTAGTCGCTAAATCAATTATGCGCCTAATGAGGTGGAAGCTCTCATTATAAAGTTCTGCATCTACCTTTTCTGCTAACAGGTGCACGACAGAGTTAATGTCTCTTTGATAACTCGCAGGCATGGCATCCCAGATAATTCCACCATTTCCATCGGCTAGTTCTCGAGTTATCAACTCTAACGCCAGAACGGGGTCGTCAGGAAAGATAAAGACCCCTTTATCTTTACCAATTGCGCAAGAGCCAATCGATAGTCCGCCAAGAACTAGAAATAAATGAATAATTTTAAAACTAAGATTTATAATAAAATAGTTTTAAAATGCACTTAATCCAGGGACTAATTAGCGCTTGCACCCATCATCTCCTCGCGCGCTTTCTCTGCAAGTGGAGTTGATAAGTAACGCTCGCCGAAGCTACAACCAATAGTCACTATTGATTTACCAGCCATTTCTGGGCGCTTGGCTAACTGCATAGAGGCCCAAACATTAGCACCTGTAGAAATGCCGCCGAGAATGCCGTCTTTTTCTGCTAGTGTCTGCGCGGTCTGGAAAGCATCTTCGTTAGAGACCTTAATGATATCATCAATTATATCCACGTTGCAATTTTTTGGGATGAAGCCTGCACCTATGCCTTGTATTTTGTGCGGACCAGGCTGACCGCCCGAAATCACTGGACTGGCTTCAGGTTCGACCGCCACAGTGAGCAAGTCTTTACGTGATTTGATGACTTCAGAGACACCAGTAATTGTTCCACCAGTACCTACACCTGAGACAAAAGCGTCTATCTTACCATCCGTAGCTGCCCAGATTTCTTCAGCTGTTGTTTGGCGGTGTACTTCGGGATTGGCAGGATTTTCAAATTGTTGTGGCATGAAAGCATTTTCTCCGTACTCCTCAACCAGTTCACCAGCTCGGGCTATCGCGCCAGGCATACCCTTTGGCCCCGGGGTGAGTACGATTTCGGCGCCTAGCATGCGAAGTAATACACGCCGCTCGACCGACATTGTTTCGGGCATTGTAAGTATTAGCTTGTAACCTTTAGCAGCGCAAACAAAAGCAAGCGCGATTCCAGTATTACCCGAAGTAGGCTCTATAACGACACTGCTCGAATTGAGCTTACCGTCACGCTCTGCAGTCTCGATCATAGCTCTACCAATACGATCTTTTACACTCGCTAACGGATTGAAAAATTCACATTTCAAATAAATATCTGCCAGAATACCAGCGGTAGTGTTATTGATCTTAAGAAGAGGTGTACTACCTACAGTATCGGTAATTGATGTGTATAATTTACTCATAATATAAGTTTTTTAGTATAAAAGTTGTTAAATTAACTTAATTTAAGTATGAATCAAGCATTCTTCACATAAACTCAACTTTATGAGTAACCTACATAAAGAACAACTATAAATAATTCTTACCCGTTCTGCGTAAATTTTATCATTCTATTGAACAATAAACTAGGTTTCATTATATTACGAAACTGACCACCACCCTAAAATTAGCTACTTACAGGTAGCTACCTACGGCGAGGACCATAACTACGCTTGGGCGCATCTCTCTGTACATGAGCATTACGTAAACGGTAAACAATACGTGCCTTGTCTAGATCATAGGGACTCATTTCCATTTTTACAGTGTCCCCTGTGGTAATCTTAATGAAGTGTTTGCGAAGCTTGCCAGAAATATGGGCAAGAACTTGATGACCATTAGCAAGCTCTACTTTGAACATAGTACTCGGTAGAACAGCAACAATTTTACCTTCGACTTCAACATATTCTTCACTTTGTGATTTTTCCATAAATAATAATAGAGTCGATGAAACAATCGCTTGATAACAAAAAGTCAAGGTTGGTTCTCTGGCTGTATTTAAGATTTGTTCTCCTGTAATGAAATGCCCATTCGAAAAACTCTATCCCTCGGAAATGAAGCGTGATGCCGACTACTTCATGTCCCATGCATACAATGAATCTATTGAGGCTTGGAAAAAAGACGAAGTACCAATCGGTGCTGTAATTGAATACCAAGGGAGCATAATCGCCTCAGCACATAATCAATCTCGTACAGCTAACGACCCGACAGCACACGCAGAAATACTAGCTATCTCACAAGCAGCCAACACACTTGGAGACTGGCGCCTAAATAAATGCACACTATATGTTACTAAGGAACCTTGCCCTATGTGTTCAGGTGCACTTGTCATTGCTAGAATAAATATGGTTTATTACGGTCTACCTGACCCTAAAATGGGCTGCGTGGGTGGAGCAGCTAATTTAGGAGCACTTCCCTATAGTAACCATAAATTTAAATCTATTGGCGGCATACTAGAAAGTCTCAACCACGAAATATTAAAAGCGTTTTTTGAGAAGAGACGATCTTCTAACTAAAATAGATTTGCCTACTAGCAGTTAGAGCAAGCACTCGTTTGACAGATGCAAACAAAAAGTCATACTTATAATTTCACTTACATTCATATTAAACATTACTTATAAAATTATGCCACACGTATTACCCGAATTATTACACGCATACGATGCGCTTGAACCACACTTTGATGCTCGTACGATGGAAATTCATCACAGCAAACATCATAATACATATATTACTAAACTAAATGCAGCAATCCAAGGTAGCGAGTTAGAGAACAAAACTATCTGTGAACTTGTAAGCAATCTTTCAACTGTCCCTGCAGAAAAGCGTGGTGCTGTGCGTAATAACGGCGGCGGTCATGCCAACCACAGCTTTTTCTGGACAATACTAAGCCCGAATGGCGGCGGCAAACCCAGTGGCACACTAGCAGCAGCTATCGATAACGAACTAGGTGGTTTCGATACATTTAAGTCTGCATTTGCTGAGGCAGGAGCTACGCGTTTCGGTTCAGGCTGGGCGTGGTTAATAGTAAAAAAGGACGGCTCCCTAGCTGTAACTTCGACGCCTAATCAAGATTCTCCATTGATGAATGGTATCGCAGAGGCTGAAGGTAATCCTGTAATCGGACTTGATGTATGGGAGCATGCTTACTATTTGAAATATCAAAATTTGCGCCCACAGTACATTGAAGCTTTCTGGAATGTAGTGGATTGGAACAAAGCGGAAGAAAATTATATAAATGCTAGGGCTTAATCTCTGCAAAATGTAGGACATTCAATTCTTTACCTAGTGTCCACTCTTGAAGTCGCCCCTGTAAAGGGGCGACTTTTTTACAGAACGTCATCTTCTATTTAATGGTATGGCATTTTATTCGATTAGATTAAAAGAAGAAAAGTGCGACTTGAAATTAAAGTTAAGGTTGGGCACTTTAATATGAATTATGGACAAACTGTTTGAGATTATGGCAGCCAAACGTCACGCTTTGCGTGATAAAGTTCGACCTATCCAAGATCAAGAATTAGAGAGGATCGGTCGTTTAAAAGTCCAGGGCGACAGCTTTCTAAAAACCCTTTCCCAGAAAGAGCATCTCTCAGTAATTGCAGAAATTAAGCGTAAATCGCCCTCAGCGGGAGAAATTACACCAAGTAATCTCGATGCTGTCGAACAAGCCCGTGAATACATTAATGCCCAAGCTGACTGTCTATCGATTTTAACCGATACCGATTACTTCGGCGGAAGTTTGCAGGACCTTTGGGAAGTAGTCGATTTTCTCGAACGTCACGAACGCAGTACTCCTTGTCTGCGAAAAGACTTCATGGTACACCCCATTCAGGTACTTGAGGCCACCGAAGCAGGTGCACGCTGTATTCTTATCATTGTTCGGGCTCTCGAGCCTGACGAAATAAAAGCCCTCCGTGATGCTTCAGTTGTCGCTGGTCTAGATGTGCTCTACGAAATTCACGAAGAACGCGAACTAGAAAAAGCACTCAAATTTGATCCAAAAATAATCGGTGTTAACAACCGTGACCTAAAGCGTTTCGAGACCGACCTCGCTGTATCTGAATTACTCATCCCTCAAATACCTAATGGAATCATCAAAATTAGCGAGAGCGGGATATTCGACATTGAAGGAGCCGAACGCGCTCGCAACTGCGGAGCTGATGCTATTCTTGTCGGAGAAGCTCTTATGCGATCAGAAAAGACCGAAGCACTTATTGAAGCTTTTCATAACGCGTGAATGTATCCTACGCATTACCCTTCATGGTTACTTCGATCTTCAACTCCTAAAGTTACATTCAAGATCAATGCCCTTGAGCCCTACATCCACTCGAGAACTTCTTCAGCAGTTAGAACACATACCTAATAAAAGGTTAGGGCAAAACTTTCTTGTAGACGGCAATATAGTTCGTAAATCGGTCAAAATAGCGGATGTATCCGAGAGCGATTGCGTCGTTGAAGTCGGCCCTGGCCTCGGCACGCTTACCAAAGCGATTCTCGAGACCGGAGCACAGGTATGGGCAGTCGAGCGCGATGCTAGACTTGCAAAGCATATTCGCGATGAATTACTTCATAATCAAAGCAAGCTACGGTTAATTGAAGGCGACTGTATTAATCATCCACTTGCGGGACTCCCAATCGCTAATGCCAATGATGGATATAAGATCGTGGCCAACTTACCCTACGCTGTCTCCACACCTTGGATGGACGCAGTTACAGCCGGTCCACTACCCGATCGCATGGTACTTATGTTACAAAAAGAAACGGCCGATCGTTACGGCGCATTACACTGCAGTAAAACCTTCGGAGCCATTTCAATCTTTCTTCAATCTGCATATGATATCTCTAGCAAACACCAAGTTTCAGCTAAATGTTTCCACCCGTCGCCTAAAGTCGATTCTGTCCTCCTGTGTCTCGATCGCAGGACAGATTATGTCCGATTTAGTCCCATCGCCCGCGATTACGTTCGTCGCATTTTTATTCATCGTAGAAAACAACTTGGCGCTCTTTGCAAGGGCGACAAACAAACAGGCGCAATCGAGTGGTTCAAAGACTTAATAAAGCGTGGAATTTCACCTACCATTCGTGCAGAAGAGCTAGCTCTCGAGCATTGGCATAGATTAGCAAATTATTTATAGTAGAGAGTACCAGTTGAAGACTATACAAATTTCTTAGCGTTATTTTGTTGTATAAAAAGGTAGGCAAATTAATAATTACTATGCTTTGAATGTTTTTTTTGGACGTTTTCGCATTGGATAAATCGTGCGGCAGATTTGACAAACCATACCATTACAAGCCCGCGCTGTACAAAACTCGCGCCCATAAAAGATAATCTGCAGATGTAAGTCATTCCAATCAGACTCAGGAAATAAGCGTTTTAAATCGCGCTCTGTTTGAACAACATTTTTTCCGTTAGTTAAGCCCCACCGCTGGGCCAATCGATGTATATGCGTATCGACGGGAAAAGCTGCGACACCGAATGCCTGCGCCATTACTACTGAGGCCGTTTTATGCCCCACCGATGGAAGTGCTTCTAGTGCCGACATATCTGCGGGTACCTCGCCCTTGTACTTATCCAACAGGATTCGAGACAAACCGTAGATTCCTTTTGACTTCATAGGTGAAAGCCCGCAAGGACGGATGATATCCTGTATTTCTTCCACAGGTATTTTTACCATCTCCTGAGGTGTATCGGCGCGTGCGAATAGCAGAGGCGTAATCTTGTTTACACGCACATCTGTGCACTGCGCAGAAAGTAATACGGCTATGAGTAGCGTATATGCGTCCTTATGATCTAAGGGAACGGCCGGACTAGGGTACAGCTCCTGAAGGCGTTTATTTATATAACTTGCGCGTTCTTTTTTAGTCATAACCTCGATTAATATGTTGTTACTTGCAGATTCTATTAAATTTACATAAAACAGTACATATAGATGTGTGCAAAAAATAATTTTTCTAAATCTTCAGCCTTATGTAATATATTACCTGATGCGATGAGTTCTTGCCGTGCTGTACAAGTGCTTGATCGCTCACTCTCGCAAGACAGACTCGCACATGGAATACTTTTACACGGGAAAAGCTTATCGAGCCTAGAAAAAATTGTTCGAGTCATCACCGCCCAGTTACTTGAATCTAAGGGGGATCCTTTTGAGCACCCTGATTGTTTTATTCTTCGTCCTAGCGGTAAGGCTCGCATAATTAAAGTCGGGAAAATCGATGAGACAAATTCGATGCGCAAGCTAGTCGTCGACATGGCGAAAAGTTCTAATCAAGGCGGTCGTAAAGTCGGCATATTACTCGATGCCGACCGAATGAACCCCGCCTCGGCTAATGCATTTTTAAAAACGCTTGAGGAGCCGCCAGAAGGCACCACGCTCTTTTTACTTTCAACACGTCCTTACGACCTACTTGATACCATACGTAGTCGTTGTCTAAACTTCCGTATTTCCGCTAAGGTGGAAAGCGAACAAAATCCCAAATGGATAAAATGGGTAGCCGACTACAGAAAATGGCTAGGATTATTAATTAATGGAGCTAATAAAGAAAGTATTCCTCACATCATCATGGGAGTTTATGGACTCAATGCCCGCTACCAGAATATTCTCAAAGAAATGACCGAGCAAGGGTGGGAATTTCAAAAGAAGAGTCTTCCACAGAACACAAGTGCTGAAGAAAAAGATGCGATGGAAGCAGGTCTAAGCAAAGGCTATCGCAAAGAACTATTCAGGCTTATAGAGTGTGCTACCGAGCAATTTGCAAGAGACGTCGAATCTCTTAATAACGGTCAGCTACCAACGAACGCGCTCCACCGCGCAACCGAGATACTCGAGAAATCAGTAGGTCTAATGGAGATAAATTTTAATCAAGTCGCAGCACTGGAGCTGTTTCTTCTATCCTCATTACGTCTCTGGAGTTGTAAACGATAGAAAATTTAAGATAAATTCTCGGTCCGTAATGGATTATTGATTGGCTTTATTATATACAAAAAATATTATCTTAAGATGTGCGGCCGATACACACTCCATACCCCAAAAAAGCAGTTAGCGAAGTCCATCGCTCTTACCCTACACGATGACTACGAGCCAGATTATAACATTAGTCCAGGTAAGAACGCTTTAAGTATAGCATCTAATGATAGATATTTCGTAGCGGCTTCTATAATGAATTGGGGCCTACGTACCCCGCAAAATTTTCATATCAATGCACGTATTGAATCAGCAAATACTAATCCACGGTTCAGAGAGAGTTGGCTGGAGCACCGATGCCTGCTGCCAGCTAATGGATTTTACGAATGGTGCCAAGATGGCGTTAGCAAAAAGCCCCATTACATCTACGAGCAAGGCAAGACTATACAATTTTATGCAGGAATTTATTTCCCAAATAAGGAAAATAATCAAATATCCTCATTTGTAGTATTAACAACTGAGGCGCAGGCCCCTATAAGTAGGATTCACAAAAGATTTCCAGTCATAATTAGAGTAGATGCACATTCATCTTGGTTAAGCGGTGAGATGAATAAGTCTGACCTACATGCCATATCTAGAGATGTAAATCTATCTTCGCATACTGTATCTAACCATGTGAATCGTGTGCAAAACAATGATATGAGTCTTATCCAAGCAACTTCCTTCACGAGCGACGAGCAGATGATGCTCTTTTAAAATCTCACTAAGTGATATAATAAAAAAACTAATTCATGGGACGCGATAAAACAATGGATACTACTTTGAAAGCTTAGTAGTTATTAAAAATACCTTCTCATATGCTAGATTCAACAGACAAACCAAACAAAGAAAAAAGAAATATCAGTAAAGAAGCTATGAATGACCTACCCATCATTCACTGGGATGGTGAGGTCTGTGTTCTTGACTCGCTTGAGGCAATGCAATCCTGCGTCTCAAAACTGCTAAATGAAAGTCACCTTGGTTTCGACACAGAAACGCGCCCTACTTTTAAGAAGGGTGAATACTATCCCCCCGCATTGGTCCAACTTGCGAGTGAAAACTGCGTCTATCTCTTTCGCATCTGCAAGGTTAACACAATCACCCCGCTTCTGCCAATTCTTGAATCCTCAAAAATATTAAAGACTGGGGTGGCGATTAAAGATGACGTTAAAGAACTCCTCGCCATGGAAGATTTTAAACCAAATGGTTTTGTAGATCTCACTGAGATCACAGAATCACTCGGATACGAAAATCGCGGTCTTCGAGCACTAGCAGGACTCTTACTAAGTGGACGAATTAGTAAAGCAGCTCAAGTCTCTAATTGGGCACGACCTGATCTTGACCGAAAGCAAATTCAATATGCGGCTACGGACGCATGGATAAGTCGGGAAATCTACAAAAGAGCGCTAGTAGAAAAGTACAGTGAATCAGCAATATCTGCTTAAAAAATACAATATCTGCGATCTAAGATCCTCCTCACTGACAAAAAATTTACTCAAAATAAGGAACCACGTAGCTGCTATGGCAAACAACAAAAGTATCGCACCTATTACAAGTAATGCACGCGCAAAACTGGGATATGCGATAGCATTTCTCACCCCAAAAAGTTTGTTACATAAAGAGTTTCGCAAATCGCGTTTCTTTTCTTCCGGAGCAGCAAGGAAATAGATACCTATCACAAAGGGTAATACGCATATTGTAATCTTTATAACTAGTATTGCGAAACCTAGATTTAGTAAGGACATGATTTTGTATCTATATAAATGAAAGAAGTAAACTATTGTATATCGTACAAAGTACTTGCTAGTGGCTTAAATCAAGAGTTAAAAAATAACTAAATCGAGATAGTATTAAAAATTAATATTTATCTGTTAATATTTGATTTTACTGCACAAGTATTTTTACCTAATTATGTTTAAATCAAAAACTGCCTCACTCTCAAACATATTTTTATGTTTCCTGCCACTACTGCTTACTGCAGAAAATACAATAGCTTTACCTACACTTTATGTGGGAGCGCAGCAAACTGCTAATATAATTCCAGTCACTACCTTCGAGTCGCCCATATCAAATTTAGAATTTGAGCCGCGCGTTGATTTGCAGTCTCGCAATATGGCAGAGGCTCAGGGGGATGTAAGCATTAGGGGCGGGATTTTTGAGGGTACTGGTTTTCGCATTGGTAGTGCCACACTTATTGACCCTCAGACTGGTCACTACTCCACAGAATTACCTGTTGCTCCAGAAATGCTGACACTCCCTGAAATTTTGACTGGAAGCGAAAATGCCCTACTCGGATTCAACAGTACAGCGGGCACTATCAGTTATGGATGGAGCCAAATTCAAGACGGAGGGAAGCTAACGATTGGTGGCGGTGACCACGACCTAAACTTTCAGAGAATCCATCATGGCCTAACTGGTGTACTCGGCGAAAGTGGTGATTGGTCTTGGGGTCTCGAAGCCGAAATGTCTAAATCAGATAGTGACGGGGCTATAAATAATGGCGAACACGACTTCAACCGTAGCACGACTCGTTTTCAAATTTTAAGCTCAGATTCACAAACAGACTTCTTCGCTGGGTACCAGGAAAAATTCTTCGCTTGGCCTGGAATGTATACCGCTTCAAGATTTGCTAATCCCGTTACTCTAACTCTCTCTCCAGAATACGAGAGTCTAAAGACACGTTTATTTATACTCAATCATCGCCAAAATTATGGAATCGAAAGTTTTTTGGAGCTTACAGCGACGCATAGGCGGCACACTGATAATTATTATTTAGATGCTAGAGATTTCACACCATTCCCATTTGAGTTTATTGCAGATCATAAAACAAAAGCAACATCACTTGCTTTTAGCGGTTTCCACAAGGTCAACGAAACTATTGGGTTAAACTACGGTACTCAATTTATGGAAGACGAAATTGAATCCTCATCACTAGAGCAAGGTGAGTTTCAATCTAGGAAATATAACAAAATTAGCGTACTCCCCGAGTATCTTATCGCATTGAATAATGATGAGACTCTTACGATAAGTGTCGGAGCTAACTATGACCATAGTAACCGAGATAACTCCAACTTTTCATTTTTAGGAGACATTGGCTGGGAACGGGTACAAAACGATAAAACAGAACAGATATATTTTTCTTACTCTGAAGCTACTCAAGTGCCTGGATACTCCGCGATTGGAGGCAGCGAAACGAGTGGCATATTTAGGAGTAATCATAACCTTGGCAGGGAAACTAGTCAAAATCTTGAGCTAGGTGCTAGCTCAAGACACACTAACTGGAGCCTGAGAGGTGCTATTTTCCATCGACGAGATAGCGACCTTACTGACTGGACCTACTCTAACAACGACGCTTACGCGAGATCCGCAACTGGTGTAGATATTGAAACTTTCGGCGTCGAACTGATAGCCTCTAAGCGCTGGAATACTATCGAAGCGATTGCTAGCTATACTCACTTAAGCAAAGAAGAGGACTACGGTGAGGATTCTATCGACGCTAGCTTCTACGCGCTTAACTATGCAAAACACCGTTTCACACTAGGCGCGATTTGGACACCTTATGATACGATTGAATTGCGAATTGATAATGAGTGGCGACAGAACCAAGAAAATTCACTTCGCCTTGGTAGCGACTCTGCTCTTTTCACTCATATTGGTCTAAGTATCTATCCACCCCAATTTGAAAACTTAGAACTATTCTTTGCTATCGATAACGCATGGGACGATGACTTTCAGGACGTTCCAGGGACGCCCGGCCGCGGCGACCAGTACTCGGTTGGTTCAACCCTACGTTGGTAAAATCTTTATACAAAAAATTATACTGGCTAAGTCGCGGACTGATTTATCGCCATTCGTGCTTCGGGTAGCGACCAGCTAAATCCTTACGTACCTGTAAATATGCACCATCCCAAAAGCCATCTAAGTCTTCAGTCAGATGAGCAGGCCTTTGGTTCGGTGCAAGTAGCTCGATAAGCAAAGGTACCTTCGCATTAGCCACTCGAAGAAGAGAACCTGGTACGTCATAGAAATCCTGTAATTTCGAAGCGATAATCGCACGGCCATCCGCCTCATATCTTATACGTAAAGGGCGACTGCGCCCCGGTAATGTAATTTCAGGGGGAGCATAAATCTCTATGTAATAATGCTGCTCAGAACGAATCCATTCTTTGACCACACCAATAACTAAACGATCCTTAATTTCCTTATAGCTAAGTGCGCCGTGACAAATTTGCTCAATGATTAAGGAGCGCGCTTCGGTGTCTATGAGTGCTACTTCGGTATCTGGGCAATTATTAGCTACGAAATTAACGCGGTTTATCCAGTTTTCTACCTCAGAATTCCAATGCTTCAATTTAAGATTCCCAGCCTTGACCTCGGCGGCCAAAAGTTTTGCTGCTTGATCGGTATCTGGTTCTCCGTGCTCTTTCGTTTCTAGCGTGAGGTCTCGAAAGCGTAATTCACGGCTACTACGTACCCGTCGTGTGTTGTGGTCATAATACGTCTTAAATCGATCGCTAAAATCATCAGGGAAAGTTTTCTTTAACCAAGATAAATCCACTGCGGTTACTAGTGAGAGTAGTACTGTGACATCCCCCTTAAGTTCACGCTCTTCGATTTCGCCAGCTACAAAGAGCTTGCTCTCTACTACGCTCTCACGGCGCAGTTCGCCGTTCCTGCCCTGCGTCATCAAGCAGCGCCTCGTGCCACGATCTTTGCGCAGGCAGAGCTGGTCGCTAAAAGCGACAAGTATACATCTGCAAATGCGATCTACCAAGTCAGGTAATGCGGCGGCACGCGTGTCAAGTCCTGCACGCTTCGCAAGTTTTAATAACTGTTTATAGACAGCATGTGCCTGCCGAGCTGCACCACCGTGAATACCTAGTTTCCTACATTCCAGAGCCTCAAAATTAGTGGCCTGTGCTAATTCGAAAGCGCGAATTTGAACAAAGAAATCAGACCGATCATCTGTATGATCGTTGATCTGCCTTAGCTGTTCAGTACGGATATTCCCATCCCTTGATACTCGATAAATGCTACGACCTTGGCTAAGTGCAGCGATTAGAGCCACATCAGGAAGTACTCCGAGTGCATCACCTTCTATCAAGAGACGGGTATACCGGGGATGAAGGGGAAAGTCTGCCATCTTGCGACCAAGGTCGGTTAGCTGACTATTTACATCTATTGCACCTAAATTATACAGTAAGGTTTCTGCGCGAGTTAAGGAAGCACTAGATGGCGACTCGTACCATGGGAATTCATGGAATTTTTGAATTCCACCTTTTAATAACATCAATAGTATCTCGGTAAGATCCACGCGCCTGACTTCCGCTTCATCGCGATCCGATCTAGCTTGATGCTCCGACTCGCTCCAGAGTCGAATACATAGTCCTGGGCCCGTGCGCCCTGCTCGACCAGCGCGCTGCTCAGCCGAGGCACGGCTAATTCCCTCCACTAGTATAGAATTAATTCCTCGAGTTGGGTCGTAACGGGCTACACGGGCCAATCCTCCATCAATTACCGTGCGTACACCTTCAATCGTAATCGAGGTCTCAGATACATTGGTAGAAACGATTACTTTAGGTTGCTCCATTCTTTTGATAGCACGTTCCTGCGCTTCGACCGGCAACTCCCCGTGGAGGGGCAATACCTCGTAAGCTTTTGCCTCAGGCAGATTCTGAATCGCAGCGATTGTTTTGCTGATCTCATAGGCACCAGGCATAAAAATCAGGATGTCTCCTTGCTTCCCACCAACAGACTTTTTGAATGCCTGCGCCGCTCGTTCCCAAATCGGAGCAGCATTACGCCCAAGGCCTGCTCCAGCATAATCAACTTGTACCGGATACATCCGCCCTGAAGCTTGAATGCAGGTACAAGGCTCTAAAAATCTTTTTAAAGCTTCAATATCAAGGGTAGCAGACATCACGATTAGCTTCATATCAGCTCGTAGCCTTAGCACTGTTTGCAAGGCACATGCCAAACTCAAATCGCTAGTCAAATGGCGTTCGTGAAATTCATCAAATATAAGTGCACCAACTCCCTTTAGCGAAGGATCTTGTAAGATCTGTCTAAGTAAAATCGCCTCGGTCACAAAACGAATTCGTGTCTTATTACTAACGACATTTTCAAAACGAATTTGGTAGCCGACTTCATCGCCTAGTAGTACACCAAGCTCTGAAGCCACTCGTTTGGCAAGAAGTCGTGTCGCCAAGCGGCGCGGTTGTAACACGACGATCTCCCCCTTAATACGACTATGGTTGAGCAATATCTGCGGCACTTGAGTCGACTTCCCCGAACCTGTAGGCGCAGAAAGTACGACTCGCCCCGTCTGCTCAAGGCCAGCGATTAGTTCGTCGGAAACCTCGTGTATCGGAAGCTTGGAAAAACTATTGTTCATAAAAAGGAAAAATAAAAACTAAGGCTTTATTAAGGAGTTGGAAGGTTTAAGCATAGGATTTAGATGAATTCAAATAGGTACCCTTCTACCTTGAGCTAAAGTAAAAAATTGTGTGCACTCATATGATGGATACTAAAAACCTTCAATACAGGCTCCAGCAAGGCATCCTAGAAGCAAGCAAGCGTGTATATGAGGTAGGCGAACCCACTCCTCTTGATCACATCACCTTGTCGAAACCAAGCGTAGAACTTTTCGTCAAGCGCGAAGATATTTCTCCCATACACGCTTACAAGTGGCGTGGAGCTTATAATCGCATGGCACAACTAACTACCGAAGAGTTGAATGGCGGCGTGGTCACTTCATCTGCTGGTAACCACGCACAAGGCGTAGCGCTTGCTGCCTGTAAGCTAGGCACTCGTGCAATCATCTATATGCCTGTGTCGACTCCACGGATGAAGCAAGTTGCAGTAAAGCAGCACGGTGGCGACCATGTTGAAATACGACTTCACGGCGATAGCTACGACAATGCGAGTACAGCTGCACATAAATATGCAGCAGAAAGCGGGCTTACTTATATTCACCCCTACGATGAGTTAGCGGTAATGTCGGGACAAGGCACTTTAGCAGATGAGATTGTCACATCAGGGCAAGGCCCCTTTAATGTCGCGTATCTTCAAGTTGGTGGCGGTGGCATGACTGCGGCTGTAGCGAGTTACTTAAAAAATCAGTTTCCTAGCATTCGCATCGTCGGAGTCGAGGGCGAGGGTCAAGCTTCTATGGCCGCTGCCATCAAGGCAGGAGAACCAGTTACTTTAGATCAAATCGATGTTTTTTGTGATGGAACTGCCGTGCGCAAAGTCGGCATGCTCACCCATGAAATATGCGCTGAAGTAGTCGACGAATGGATGATAGTGAGTAATGACGAAGTCTCAGCGGCTATACAATTTCTTTGGGAAGAGCTGCGCTGCATCCCTGAACCCTCAGGAGCAATGGGAGTAGCAGCCGTGCTAAAACATCGTAGTAAGCTGGCGAATCAAAGCGTGCTGACCGTACTCTGTGGTGCCAATATGGACTTTGAGCAACTAGCTACAATCGCTGGTCGCTCTGCGGTGGGAGCTGCTAGGAGGCGCTATCTAAAGATCCAAATAACTGAAAAACCTGGAGCTATGTATCAACTGTTGGAATCTCTACCTGAAACGATAAGTATCATGGACTTCCAGTATGGAAAGACCGATGCTAAGAAGGCTAGCCCAGTCATTGGCTTCGATTTATTACCTACAGATTTTAAAGTACTCTCTCAGGCGCTCGAGTCTAGTAATTATTCCTACAGTGAAGTTACTTCAGAACCAGACGTGAATTTTCGCCTAATTCACTATGAGCCAAAACTATTATTTCACCCGATCTTCATCACTTTGGAATTTCACGAACGCCCTGGAGCACTCGCAGAATTTCTTCACGTACTGAGCCCTCATAGTAATCTATGCTATTTCAATTACGTTTATTCAGGGGAGCGCGTTGGCCGCGCCCTACTCGGATTCGAATTTAAAGATCGCGAACAGTATGGTAAATTTGATCAAGTACTCGATTCTGCTAAACATGCCTTCCGCGACTGCAGGCGCGTTTCTGAAGATGCCATGAAACGGATCGTATCCTAGTTCGAGTGGCGCATCGACAACTAATATAACAACCCTTATTCCATAGATTATTAATAAAACAAAAATCTTTATGGTTTGCCCAAGATGCTTTTTTAATACTTAAAAAGCACTTTGGGTAGGGGTGCCTTCACTTTGTACAAACGTGATGCCCTCCCCTTCGTAAAGTAGATTACCCCCACCAACTCCGCCTTCAGGGCCTAACTCTACAATCCAATCCGCCAGACGAATGACGTCGAGGTCGTGCTCAATAATTAGAATAGTATTACCAGCATCTCGTAATTTAAACAGAAGGTCCATTAAGCGTTGAACGTCTAACCAGTGAAGACCCGTGGTTGGCTCATCAAGGATGTAAAGTGTCTGGCCTTGTTGCCGCTTACTGAGCTCCAATGAGAGCTTAATTCGCTGAGCTTCTCCCCCCGAGACTGTGGTAGCTGGCTGACCAAGCTTAATGTATCCGAGGCCAACCTCTGCCATGGTTTGTAACTTTTCTGCAATACGAGGCTGCTTACCGAATACTGTGAGCGCTTCATCCACACTCATTTCTAGGACATCAGCAATACTGTGTCCTTTAAAACGTACATCGAGGGTCTCTCTATTGTATCGGCGGCCATTACAACTAGGGCATTCGCTGTAAACATCAGCCATAAACTGCATGTCCAATTTAATCACCCCGTCGCCTTTACAGCGCTCGCAGCGACCACCGCTTACATTGAAGCTGAATCGGTTACGCTTATATCCTCGTATCTTCGCAATTGAGCATTTTACAAAAAGATCTCGTAGCTGATCAAAGAGCTTAGTAAAGGTCGCAGGATTAGAACGCGGGCTACGACCTATCGGTGACTGGTCTACTTGTATAACAGAGAGGAAATTATCCAACCCGGTAATCTTTCCATGTTTTCCTGGTATAGTCTTCGCACGATTGAGTTTAAAGGCTGCAGATCTAGCCAAGATGTCATTGACCAGCGTACTCTTGCCAGAGCCAGAAATACCACAGACCACAGTGAGCAAGCCCACAGGAAAACGAACATCGATATTTTTAAGATTATTTTCGTTGGCTCCTTCGATGTTAAGCCAATCTAGTTTTGGCACTAGGGTTTTTGCACCTTTTTTGATGCTTGATTCACCGCTTAGAAACTTTCCTGAGCGACTATGCTTATCACCAAAGGAATTAACTGGCGTACCTTGATAGATCAGTTCGCCTCCTTCGGTGCCTGCGGCTGGTCCTAGCTCGATCAAATGATCTGCTGCGAGCATAGTCTCTGCATCATGCTCTACTACTACGACGGAGTTACCCCGATCTCGTAATTGTGTTAAAGTCTGGATCAGGCGGCAATTATCGACCGGATGAAGTCCAATACTTGGCTCGTCGAGCAAGTAGACTACCCCCACGAGCGACATACCAAGCTGTGTAGCCAATCGGACGCGCTGCGCCTCCCCTCCACTTAGACTAGAATAGGCGCGGTTCAGAGTCAGATAGCTAAGTCCGACTTCGTTGAGAAAGGAAAGTCGCGAGCTAAGTGCACGGATGGCATCACTTACAGGAGCGTATTCAGGGTCTTTTTCTAGTGATTCCACAAAAGCCTGAGCTGACTGTAGTGACATCTCGAGTAGATCCGTTATAGATTTGCCTTTTATCAGAACACTAAGACTAGCCCTTTGGAGGCGGTGACCTTGGCAGCTCTCACATAAGCTACTGGTTTGATAGGCCATGAGGCGAGCTCGTAAGCCATCGCTAGAAGTAGTCCGGCGGATATTCTCAAGATCTGCTAAGACACCTTCGAATTGCATTAGCTCAGGCTTAGAATTCCCGCCTTTTAGCTTAAAACTAAACAGTCGCTCACCAGTACCATGTAGAATCTGGTTGCGAATATCTGATTCGAGTTCATCCCAAGGCAAATTAGGGTCAAAGGGTAATTGCTCCGCTAGCTGCTTGAGTATCGCATTGTGCCTAATTATCATTTGCTTCGAACCTAGGCGCCACGGTTTAATCGCACCCTTTTTGACACTCAAACTAGGATCAGGCACTATGAGTTCGGCTTGAAATTGTAAAGTCTCTCCAAGGCCGCCGCATTCTGGGCAAGCACCCTCGGCGTGATTCCATGAAAAGTGTCTAGGCGTAACGCGCTCATAGACCTCTCCGCATATAACACAAGCAAGACGGTTACTTAGTCGTAGATCCCGCCAGTTATCCCCGTCTTCAATTAGTATTACTGCACGGTCTTCACCCTCACTAAAAGCAAGATCGAGCGAATCGGCTAAGCGACTACGCTGGTCAGGCTCTAGTACTAAGCGGTCGACGACAATTTCAGCAATAATAGAGGGAGCTTTTGAGTTGATCAGAATCGGTTCATCAAGTCGTAGTATTTTACCGTTAAGTCTCACACGTTGGAAACCGCGTTGTTGTAAGCGCGGGAGTTCTTCACGAAGTATGGCAGGCTTAGCCGTCATCCAAGGAGCCAATACCATAAGACGGCTACCTTTCGGTTCGCTGAAAATGCGAGTCAAACAATCGTCCATTGAACGGCGCTGGATAATACCCCCATCTTTTGGACAATATGGTGTGCCGCAGACAGCCCAGAGCACACGCGCAAAATCTGCTATCTCGGTCACAGTCGCTACGGTACTTCGAGGATTACCGCCGGCAGAAGAGCGTTGTTCTAAAGCGATAACCGGTGAAAGTCCTTGAATATAGTCGACATCTGGCCGTGGAATTTGCTCGAGTACCATACGCGCCTTGGTCGAGAGACTATCGATGTATTTACGATAGCCTTCCGCATAAATAGTATCAAATGCTAATGAAGACTTACCAGAACCACTTACCCCTGTAATGACTACTAATTGATTTCTAGGAATATCCACGCAGATATCCTTAAGATTATGCTCACGAGCACCTTTTACAGAAATAAAATTGCTCAAGGTTGCGTCGGGTTTACTCATATCTAGTAATACTCTAAAAATATAATAAGGTTAAATTTTATGCGCAAGCTTTGGGCAGACAAAGGTATAACAGACAAAACTTATATTGCCTTAATATGTACATATCTTTAATGGTTAATAATTATGAGTAATCAGAATCTACCTATTTTATACATCAAAGCAGGTTGTCCTTGGTGCCACGAAGCACTTTCCTTTTTCAGCGGTCAAGGCATAGATTTAGACATCCAAGACGTGAATAAGAGCGCGAAATATATGAGCGATATGGTGACTCTTACTGGTCAGACTAAAACTCCAACTTTCTCCTTCGATGACTTCGTAGTAGCTGACTTTGATGTGAGTGAGTTTCTAGCAGCATTAAAAGAATCTCCCCAAATCCGTCAAAGGCTGGGGATTAAAGAGTAAAAGTATTAGTAAATATATCTACCAATTAAATAGGCGCTTCTTACAAGGAAGCGCCCATTCGTAAATGAGGATTTAAGAATGCTATAGCCTACTTAACATCCACCCATCGGTCGATACTTAGAACAGTCCACTGCTCTTCACTATCGCCAATTTTCGTAGTGACAGTAGCGCCAGGCTCTTTACCTAGAAGAGCTTGTGCCAGAGGAGTCTTGTATGAGAGTACATTATTTTTAGGATCACTGTCCCATGCACCAAGAATCGAGTAACGCTGTTTCTTACTAGTGGTACCTTCCTTTAGTACGACGACGCTACCGATGCTGACATTCTCTGCATTCGAATCAGCAAAGTCTGTTACACGAGCGCGAGATAGATCTACTTCGAGTTCATTTTTGCGCGAGAGAAGGATATCTTGGTCTTGTCGGGCCATTTTGTATTCCGAGTTTTCTTTCAAATCACCGTGATCTCGCGCGACTTGGATCGCCACTTTATTCTCTGGTATTTTAACTGATATGAGTTCTTCGTATTCAGCCTTAGCCTTATTAAAGCTCTCCTTAGAAACAATGAGAGCTTCTTCTTCGTTATTCTCTTCAACTTGCCCAGCGAGCAAGCCTTGGACAGAAGGAAATTGTTTTATAAATCTAGCGAGTAGTGACTTCTTAGTCAGATCTTCAAATCCTTGATTCAGCAGGAGAGTCTGCGCGAGATCATTAGCTGTCTCAACATTAGAAGCTGCGAGGAGATCTGGTATTAATGTAGTATCATCACTCAAAAGATCAGCTAGAGGTATCCGGCGTGTACTAGCATTCTGCAAAGCTTCGTAGTCGATCGCGTAAAACATCGCTGCCAAAAGGCGCGGAGTTACAAGTGGGTCAATAATACTGCTAAACTTCTTAGAGGCACGATTTTTTACCACCCAAAAAAGAAGTGGACCCTTTATTGTCTGCTCATTGAGCCAACGGTCTAGGCAGTAACTTATGCGATCCTCCATCTCTTGCTCGAGCATGAAGTTAATACACTCACTAGTAAATTTACCACTTGAATTGCGCAGAAGGTCTTCGACCATGCTGTGCCATTTTTCAGGGTAAGTGCGACTAATTAAGTCTAGGTAGCGCTTAAAATATTGCGCGGGTAAATCAGCCGCAAGTTGAGAATAGTCGCTAGTCGCATCAAGTATGGATGCAGAAGATGGCTCTAGTGATTCTACATCTTCATGAAGATCACGCGCTAGATTGTTACGTACCCAGACACCATGTAAACGGTCCGCTTGACTGAGACTTTTTGCATGAGCAATCGCTTCAGTTAATTCTTCGAGAATGGCAGGCATCTCTTCGCGAATAATAGAAATATTCTCCGAAAGAGAGTAAAGCTTTTCTCCTAGCTCAATTTTCTGTTTCGAATTTTTTGTAGCATGAAACTGCTCGAGAATCTCTTGCTCTGGTTTCACTGGTTCGTCGCGGTAGATGTAGGGATCCGTCTTCTTTATTGGTACGCCAATCCTAGGGTCTTTAACAAGTAGCTTTTTAGTAGCGGTCCACCACTTCTTATATTTTATCGGTCCAATCACGCGAGCGAGGAGGCGTTCGATCTCAGAAGCCATCATGGCTTGATCGTCACTGGCTGCGATAATCTCGCAGATTAAGTCAGCTGGCTTCTTTTTGACCATTTCCTGGATCACTTCTAATTCAGTGCGTGAGCGTACAAGAATATCGCTTGGCTTCAGGATATTGAGCTTATCTACGCAAAAGGCAGGTGCCATTGCGTGACCGTCTTTGCCATCCTCGAAATCAATAATCAGACGATCGTCTGCAGCGTTGTAGTCCACGATTTTACCAAAACCCCAACTGTGGTGCAGGCAATAGTTTCCCGGTACCATAGTATCAAGCTTCGCACGATGCGGAGCTAATTTAGGGTTTTTTTCGATGAGAGCGTCTATGGCCTCTTTATTCATAATGATTGCTTATAATAGTCGTAAGCTGTTTAATATGTACTGTTTTTTTACCAATGAGAAGTATTAAGTTTAGCTTATCGAAAAAGAGCACATCAGCTTGGGATGCTGCTGTAATTCTGACGGAGGCCTATTTAAGGAGCGAATGCAAGGCCGATCAGTTACTCGAAGAGCTCAATGAGGATAACATAGGGAATCGCCGCGCAACCTGCCAATCTCTATTCCTTGGCGCTCTTCGCCACGGGCATCGTACGCGCGCTGCGCTTAAAAGTCTACTTCGCAAGAAGGCTAAGCCGAGTGTCGAAGCCATTCTATTAGTAACCGCCTACGAACTAATTGATTCAGATAGTGATCACTCTCCTAAAATAATTCACCATGCAGTCGAGCGTAGTAAAACACTAGTCAATCGTTTTGAGCAGGGATTTCTCAATGCTGTCTTACGTAAACTACCCAAAGCCCTCGCTCTAATTACCAAAAGCGATACTACTGCTGCCTATTATAGTCACCCGGATTGGCTGGTCGCTCGCTGGAGAAAGGAATTCCCCAAAACGTATTCTAGCCTGCTTGAATGGAATCAACTCATACCTCTAATGTATCTTAAGGTCTACGATTCTAAAATTATTCTTCCCGTTGGCTTGGAGGCAACTACTTGGCCGCAGTTTTACAGAATCACTAGTCAAGTTTCTTGGAAGAACGATCTTCATCCCCTACTTAACAAAGGGACCGCTTACATCAAAGATCCATCTACTCGGCTCGCCCCTGAACTACTTAACCCACAACCCGAGGAATCTGTTCTAGATCTTTGCGCTGCCCCGGGAGGTAAAGCATACGATATGTCACACGCGATGGATGGTCGCGGACAAATTGTAGCCGTAGATCTGCCTGGCAAGCGTATCCAACGCTTAAGGAAAAATTTAGAATCAATCCAATCGCCAGATCTAAATTGTGAAATCGTTGAATCCGACCTTCTTAAACTTTGCCCAGTAATTCTTAAAAAGCGCAACCTACCGACAGAATACGACGCGGTTATGCTAGATGCTCCCTGCTCTAATACTGGGGTTATCCAGCGACGCACTGACGTAAAATGGCGCCTACAAAAGCAAGATATCAAGTCATGCGTGGAGCTTCAAAGCAAACTGCTAGTCGCCGCATCTACCTTCGTAAAGGTGGGGGGGCGCGTCGTTTACAGCACTTGCAGTATTGAAGCTGCCGAAAACCAGGAAGTAGTGGTCCGCTTTTTAGAAAGTGCTTACGGAAAATGTTTTAAATTAAAAAATTCAGTAGTCAGTTATCCTTGGGAGACCGGTCACGATGGCGCAGGTGCCTTTTTTTTAGAGCGGACAAAAAACTAGCCTAAACAAATACAGTACCCATTTTTAATAGTGGAATTTACTAAAAAGACGCGAGAGTTCTAACATTATACACCTGAGTTAGACACTAAAAGAGGCACACTCGGCACACTTGGCAACACATCTCCAACAACTATCTGGTAGCCTCTAAGAAAATCCGACACGGGCATGAGGCGTCCACTAGGGCGCTGAAGTTCGTGGATACAGAGCACGCCGTCTGTAGTGGAAATATCGAGTGTTTTACCCACTCTTAATACCGTACCAGGCTCACCTGTTTTTCCCTCTGTTATGACCGAGCAGCGGCCCACTTTAATTCTCATTCCTTCGTGGTCGAAGAAAGCCCCCGGCCATGGAGTGAAAGCACGAAGACGAGCATCGATAGTAGTTGCGCTTTGCCAGAAATTAAGTGCCCCATCTTCTTTTGAAATTTTACGGCAAAATGTCGCACGCTCTGCTTCTTGCGGGTCAAACTCAAGTCCACCATGCAGAGAGGTTTTCAAATTGCGGCCAAGTAAAGGTACGACTGCTTGACCTACTTTCGCACGAAGAGTCGTACCAGTTTCTGTAGACTCTATCTTAATATGTTCGCATTCGGCGACCGGACCAGCATCCAGTTCATTGATAACCTGCATAAGGCAGACACCAGTCTCAGAATCACCCATAGCGATTGAAGTCTCCACCGGTGATGCCCCTCTATAATCAGGCAAAATCGAGCCATGAAAATTAAGCGTACCATGCTTGGGTGCTTCGCGTACAGTCATAGGCAAATAATGCCCATATGCCATTACAAAGGCGAGAGTGATGGACTCCTTACGCAGCCATTCACCTAGTGCAACGTCGGGTTTTTCTGGTTGCAGAAGCGGTATCGATTGAGCTGATGCATATGCCGCGACCGCATTTTGCTGCAATTTCTTACCCCGCCCTTTGCGACGGTCTGGCTGCGAGATAACTGCTGCAAGAACACAATGATCTCGCCCTTTTTCAAAGAGATATTGAAGACCGGGAAGACAGATTGGATCTGAACCGAAATAAACAATTTTTGGAAGGTCGGACATGATAAAATTATAATAGTTCCTGCTGTCCTCTTGCTTTATAAATATCGTCAGAGGCAGCACTTTGCATAAAAAACCAATGTAGACTAGCTGATTGTAAGCTTGGTTCTTCTCCTAGTCGCTGTAGCAGTAGCGCCGAACCGAGGGCATCGTATAGCGCGCAATGATAGTTAGAACGATCCCTCGAGCACAAACTTGCAGCATGATTATTTAACAGAGTTTGTAGATCAAATAGTTGAACAAGGTCTTCCAGCTTGTAACTGCCCAAATGTGGATAAATACGGCGATATAGATGAAGCGTATCCAACCAAGGACCCCATGTGGCAGTTAGTAAGCCCGATTCCAAAAAGTAAGGAGAGTTCCGGGGGAAAGGCCAGACTGCGCGAAGAAAGCCTTCCTCCACGGTAGAGTTATGAGCGCAAAAGAGGCCAGTCTCTCGCAGCCCAGCGAATAGCGACCACTCTGCATTAAAAGGTGCTTCTTGCTCTGCGTCGGACTCGGTAATACCATGTTTAACGCGATCTAAATTACTAATTTTACCAACTGGAGCACAAATACGAGTAAACGATTTTCCAAGCTCGCCCTGCTCCAAAGTTACGCAACCATACTCAACGACTCCACTATCGCGACTACCCTCAAAATCGACTACATGAATAGGAAATTCAAACATAACAATAAGTTTGGTAAAAGAAGTTCCAAGGTCGAACATGGAATTTGATATTTGATTTGAGTCCCCAGTAGTTCAAAAAGGAGTCTTTAGCGATGCACTTATTAATAATAAAACGCCTTCTCCAAGCGATCCCTACGCTATGGGTGATTGCGACAGCAACTTTTATACTGCTCCAACTTATCCCTGGTGGTCCTTTCGACACCGAGAAGGATATAAGTGAAGAAGTTCAATCTCTAATAGATTCACACTACGGTCTAGATCTCCCAATTCAAGAGCAATACTTTCGCTTTATTAGCCAGCGATTGCAGGGTAATTTTGGACCTTCCTATAAGTATGCGGGCTGGGATGTAGATGAGATCATCATTCAAAGTTTTCCAGTATCTTTAGAGCTTGGATTTTACGCTCTGATATTCGCGTTGGCGCTAGGCACACCAATCGGGGTTATCGCAGCGATAAAACACCAGAAACCTTCAGAAAGTGTTCTCATGAGTCTTGCTATGGTCGGCATCTGCATGCCCTCCTTTGTCCTAGGGCCAATTTTAATTTTGGTTTTTAGTATGGAATTGGGTTGGTTCAATCCATCTGGTTGGAATCATACGGGCGACCGTGTCTTGCCAACAATAACACTAGGACTCTTTTATGCGGCATACATCGCAAGGTTATCACGCAGTGGCATGTTAGATGTGTTGCGAATGGACTATATTCGAACCGCTCAAGCCAAGGGCCTCAAAGGACGAGTTATCGTACTGCGGCACGCGCTACGTACAGCACTCTACCCAGTGGTTGCCTATTTGGGACCAGCGGTCGCAGGGCTCATCAGCGGGTCGTTCGTAGTCGAGACAATCTTTTTCATACCTGGACTTGGTAGCTTCTTTGTGAATTCAGCGTTCAACCGCGACAGCACTATGGTAATGGGCACAGTACTTTTCTACGCCGTTCTTATACTGATTCTTAATTTAATTGTAGACCTTGTCCAATTATGGATGAACCCACGCACGCGCAATGACTAAAATGGAACGGGAAAAAGCTGCAATGCAAGCACGTTCGCTTGGTCTTGACGCTTGGGAACGCCTCTGTGTAAATTCGATGTTTCGCATAGGAGGGGGGCTGTTTGCCATCGTTGCCTTATCGTGCCTAATCGGACCGTTTTTCGTACCTTATGCAATAGAAACAATTGATCTAGCCTATGGAGCACAACCACCATCATGGGAGCATTGGTTCGGCACTGATGAATTGGGGCGAGATATTCTCGTACGTACTCTAATTGGCGGACGCATTTCAATCGGAGTAGGCTTTGCTGCTACTATGGTTGCACTCTTTATTGGTATAATTTACGGGATGATAGCGGGATTCTACGGTGGCCGAGTAGAGACGATAATGATGCGAATTATAGATACGCTCTACGCATTGCCGTTTACTATAATCGTAATTCTATTAACTGTATTACTAGGTAGGAGTATTTTACTAATATTTCTCGCTATCGGTGCGGTCGAATGGCTTACCATGGCCCGTATTGTTCGCGGGCAAACTAAAGCGCTCAAAGAGCAGACTTTTGTTGAAGCAGCCATTGTTTGTGGCTTACCCACGCAGCGAATTCTTATACACCATATTTTACCCAACCTACTAAGTCCAGTAATCGTCTTCGCAACACTTACAATCCCTGCCGTGATCCTTATAGAATCAGTCATTAGCTTTCTCGGCTTAGGCGTGCAAGCACCCATGAGTTCATGGGGAATTTTAATCAACGAGGGCGCGGTCAAACTCGATATATACCCATGGATGTTGATTTTTCCAGCAATCTTGTTCTCGCTCACTATTTTTTCCCTAAACTTCATAGGCGATGGTCTGCGAGATGCACTTGATCCAAAAGATTAATTCAGATGGCAGTGGCTATCTGTTAAGCCCAATTTTGGGCAACTGATCTATTTACAAGCGTGTGATAAAAGAAATCCTATAAGCCCTTTTTGCGTAGCACTTCCTCCAATTGCGTTTGGAAAGACTGAACATCCTCTGGGTCTGGACGGTATTCTGGGTCATCCCCAGGGATAAGACCTAATTGCCCACTAGCACTGAGTTGCCACCCAAGACTAATACCATCACTGAAACAAACCGTCCCACTTACTAATGATCCGGGACGCATTATCACATCAACATCTACACTTACACCACCAGCGCTACTACTCTCATCGCCAACTATCTCTGGATCAATCGCCTCACCACTAGTAGAATCAATACTTTGCGTAGCATCTTCTTTAGCCTCTTGACTAGGTTCAGGCTCAGCCTTGGGCTCAGGCATTTTTACATCCAAATCATCCACCAAAAAACGGACGTCCATATAGGTCAAAGAAATATCATATTCTTCGCGTAATGAGCGTTGCACATCTGCTAGCGATCGGCCATTTTGAATCCACTCTGTTACTATGACTTTTTGAGCATCGGAAAGTATCATAGGTAGAACTTGAAGATAGCATGCGCCGCGTCAACTACGAAGAGACTCCTACAAAATTTGGTCTAAAAATCTCACTTATTTTACAAAACTGAATATATTTTATAATTTTAACGACCTTAAGCGAAAAGTGAACCCAAAAAATGGTGTTCTATATACCGCTTGACCGAAAACATAATACTTTTAAATTTATATATTCTTCCAAAATACTTATTTCTACTATCTATGAATACTATTCGCATACTCTGCATTTTAATATTTTCTTGTAGCCTACTCCATGCGAATCAATACGCACAAAATTTGACCAATGAAGAGCTTGAAAGTCTAAGCAATGGAATAGCCGCAATAGTAGAGGGACAAGTAATTACAGTAGACAAACTCCGTCGCGAATTAGCTCCAGTTATTCCTCGACTACAAGTAGAATCAAAAAATCAGGAGGAATTCAATCAACGCATTGAAGAACTAAGTAAGCAGGTTTTACAAAATATGATCGACCGGATCATTATTGTTAAAGCTGCCGAAGAAAAAGGTCTTCTTATTCCACCCTCATATATAGAACAAGAGTATGAAGATGCTATTAATCGTGATTTTGGAGGTGACCGTAGTCGCTTCTTAGAATACTTACGTGCACGAGGAGAAACCACTCGCGACTTTCGAAAAAACGTTTACGAGAGCGTTGTTGTCAACGTGATGCGCTCTGAAAACCGTCGTTCGCAGTCCGAAATCAGCCCTGAGCGAATCGAAGATTTTTATATCAAAAACAAAATTCGGTTTTACCAGTCTGAAGCACTTCACCTTCGTCAAATAATTTTAACATCTCTAGCTGGCGAAGGGCTAATCCCATTACGCCAAACCGCAAAACAAATTATAAACGAACTCGATAATGGCTCAAATTTCGGAGACGTCGCTCGTAAATACAGTCAAGACAAGATGAGTCGTAGTGGCGGTGACTGGGGTTGGATAAAACGTAAGGATATTCGTACAGAGCTAAGTGATGCTGCTTTCGGGCTAGAAAAGGGAAGCTATAGCCAACCAATCGAAATCGCTGGGACAATCTTCATTCTCTACGCTGAAAATAAACGAGATGAGATGATTCAACCAGTCTCCGAAGTACGTGATATCATTGAAAATGTGCTTATTGGAGAGATCGCTCGAGAGTCCCAAGAAAAATGGCTGGAAGAAATCCGTAGTCAAGCCTACATTCGATACTTCATGTAAGCGAATCAATGGTAATCATTCTACTACCTTAGGAACTACTACTTGATTATCGCGATATTCAGGAGCTAATTTTTTCAAGGTCTCAGACGTAAAGACTTCTCCTGGTTCATCACCTTCACGCCAAACATTAGAAACTTTATGCGTATGTGCCATGGGCTCGACGCCTTCAACGTTTACAGCACTTAGTTTATCGAAATAGCCGATGATGTCCTCTAATTGTGAGCTAAGCTTAATTTTTTCTTCATCGGAAAGGTCGATACGTGCAAGGTTGGCTAAGTAGTCAATGTCAATCTTTTGTGTGTTCATGATAATTGTTTATTTACGAATCTGATAATCTGTTTTTTCTAAAATAAGCTTCTGAATAGCATCGAAAGTGATATTAACTTCCCTATCTTTTAAAGTACGATCGCTTGCACGAAAACTCATACTCAGCGCTATACTCTTCTTACCATCGGGTAGGCCCTCTCCAAGGTAAATGTCAAAAATATGAACATCTTCACAATCAAAACCTTTCACAGCTTTCTTCGCGAAGCTCGCAACTTTCTTTTCAATATCACCAGCAAATACAGACTGGTCAACAATCAGAGAGAGATCCTTAAATGAGGCAGGCTGATTACTCATACTAGAGTGACGACTACGTTTTACTCTGCGCTCAAAGTATTTAGGCGTCATTAAGATCGATCCTGCAATGATCG
This sequence comes from Puniceicoccaceae bacterium, assembly GCA_902603705.1. GTDB lineage: Bacteria > Verrucomicrobiota > Verrucomicrobiia > Opitutales > Coraliomargaritaceae > Thalassobacterium. The sequence goes on along the minus strand of CACKVQ010000001.1, from coordinate 13,493 downwards.
GAGTAGACAAATCCCAACGCTCCTTCAGGACGGAAAAGTTTAATAGACCGCAAGTCACTTCGAAGCCCATCTTCATGAAATCACCTGCTTCAGCGGCGTGTCCATCTTGCCATAAATTCGATTTAGCTATAGGATAAAATGTTAGCTTATTCGCTGCAGTTCCAGCAATCTCTAGCGCTTCTTCACAAATATTTTTCGCCGTATAAAAGTCGGCCACTTCGCGTCTGCGCCATGTACGACCCACCTCATCAGCCACAATAGCAAATGCAACTGAGTGTAACTCAACCATCTCTGCGTTAACCTCACGATAGACGTGACCACGCTCGAAAAAACGAGTTGCACCTGTAGCACGAGCAGTGTTCAGTTGGAGCACGTCCAACAAGCCAGGGACAAGTGACGGGCGTAAATGACTCTGGTCACTTTGTAATGGATTTTTAAGTGCGAGTACTTCGTGACTTGATTGACCAAAGAAGAATTCGGTCTCCTCTGAATCGCGTAGGGAATAGAGAAAAGCTTCATTAAAGTCTCGGCCAGTCAAATAGTTAGCAAGGGACTCATTGACAGTGTAAATTCTATGATCGTTCAGGCTTATGCCGTAGGACGCTACCTCAGACTCAGGTATCTTATCGGTGCCGTAGATTCGAATGAATTCTTCGATTAGGTCGACATCGCGCTTAAGATCCTCGCGATAGGAAGGAATCGAAACAGCCCAACATACTGTGCTGCCCGCTTGCTCCTGAATGCAGACCCTAAGACCCAACGATTCAAGCACAGATTGTATCTGTTGGTCGCTTACATCAAACCCGATAAATGAGCGCACACGCTCTGGTTGTAACATCACCTCTACCTCTGAATTGGGCATGCTACCCACTCTAATCATGTCACCATCTACAACGCCCCCTGCGACTTCTAAAATAAGATCGATCGCTCGAAACAATGCAGGTATTACACCTTGTGGATCGACACCTCGCTCAAAACGGTAAGAACTATCAGAAGATAAGCCCAACTTCCGAGAAGTTAAACGAATAGAATTAGGCGTGAAATAAGCACCTTCGAGTACAAGGTCAGTAGTATTATAATCAACCTCGGAATCAAGCGATCCCATTAACCCAGCTAGGGCAAGTGGGCGCTCAGCATCCGCAATCAAAGCCATCTCTGCACTCAGAGTGCGCTCCACCTCATCAAGCGTAGTAATTTTCTCACCTTCTCGCGCCATGCGCACAAATAATTTCCCACCTTTAATCTTAGCTGCATCGAAAGCGTGAAGCGGTTGACAAGTTTCGTAAAGTACGAAGTTGGTTGCGTCGACAACGTTATTTATCGAGCGCAGTCCTACCCCTTCGATTACATCCTTTAGCCAAGTCGGACTAGGGCCGACTTTTACCCCTTTTATGCAAATGGCACTATAAGAGGGGCATATTTTAGGTACGTCTACTTCAACACTGCTAATGAGAGGGTTTGCGCTGGAACAATTTTCTGCACTTGTTAAAACTTTAGGGTATTTGACAGGTAGCCCAAATTTTGCGGATAGCTCACGCGCTACACCTATGTGACTGAGTACGTCCACACGATTTGGAGTGATCTCTAAATTAAAAACAGTGTCCGCTTCGAGGAAGAGTTCATTGAGCGGAAGGCCCAGATCTGTCTGTGGATCTAGTACCATAATACCATCATGGTCTTGGCCTATAAGTAATTCTTTAGCTGAGCACAACATACCAGCCGAAGGCTGACCACGTAGCTGAGCGGCTTTGATTTTAAAATTTCCAGGTAGTACTGCGCCAGGGAGCGCAACTAGAACCTTATCGCCCTGTTTAAAATTCTTTGCACCGCAGACAATATCATGAAATTCACCCACATTTCCTGTGGAAACCTTGCAACAACGAAGACGGTCCGCATCCGGGTGCTGAATGTATTCGAGAACTTGACCGACCACGACATTCTCTATCTGAGGCGGACCAGATTTTTCGTATTCCTCCACATCAAAACCGAGCAATGGCAATACTTCAGCTAGCAACTCAGGTGAGTGCTCTACTGGATCGAGATCGATGTACTTTTTGAGCCAGTTATAGGAAATTTTCATCTCAATAATCGGGTTTAGACTAAATTTTAATACACACTGATAAAATTAGAGTTAGTAATCTGTGCGTTTCGATACTCACTCGTGGCTTTAAATTTATCCATTATGCGAATTGTTTCAGGAATCTAAGGTCATTCTGATAATAGTAACGTATATCGTCGACTCCTTGAAGAATCATCGCGATGCGCTCGATACCCATACCAAAAGCATAACCAGTATATACTTCAGGATCGATGCCTACGAATTTGAAGACTTCAGGGTCGACCATACCACAGCCCATAATTTCTAGCCACTTGTTGCTCAACTTGCCGAGATCGGGTGAGAAAAAGTCCATCTCAAAGCTAGGCTCTGTAAAAGGGAAAAAACTCGGCCGCAGACGTGTTTTTGCTTTTGGTCCAAAAATAGATTTTACAAAATAGTCTAGTGTCGCTTTGAGGTCGAGTATGGTAACCCCCTTATTTATATACAGGCCCTCAATCTGGTGAAAGTTAGCACTGTGGGTAGCATCTGGAGTATCTCGTCGAAAACAACGACCAGGAGCCACGATGCGAATAGGCGGTTTTTCATTAAGCATAGTCCTGATCTGGACAGTCGATGTGTGGGTACGAAGCAGGTATTTCTCATCACTATGCTTACTGACATTACTAACAGTCAATTGATCTGGCAGGTAATATGAATCCTGCATATCACGTGCAGGATGATCACTGGGAATATTAAGTGCATCGAAGCAGTAGTGCTCCGTCTCCAGTTCTGTAGCCTCAGCTACCGAAAAACCAATTCGACGAAATAGATCTACCATCTCCTCGCGGACCTGAGAGATGGGGTGGAGCGTGCCACGCCTACAATCAGGAACTGGTAGAGTTGGGTCGATAGGGGGTCCAATTTTGGAGGCCAAATCTGCCCTTTCTAGTCGCTCAAGCACAGCATCGAACTCAGTGATAACAGCGGCTTTAGTATCGTTAATCAGCTTACCCATAGCTGGCTTATCTTCCTTAGCAACTTTGCCCATGCCCTTCATTACCTTAGTCAAAGAGCCATTTGGGCCAGAAATAGTTGCTTTAAAGGACTCAAACTCTGCACGTGTGGAGATCTCCGGGCAATGTTCCCGGACACCTGTGAGGATAATATTTAACTCTTCGTGCATGGCTTTAATCAAAATAGGTTTAAAAGACAAAGTTGCAGTCTGTAGGCTTTTGTCGAGACGGTTTTAAAGCAAATTAACTAACTGATATTAAGAGAGAGGTTTAAAAAAACTAGTTTTCATAATCTCAACAAGTATTAGCTAAGCTGCTAAGAAGTTTAGCATAGCCCGCACTGCTAGAGCACGATGGCTGTAACGCGACTTAATTTGTTGTCCAAGTTCTCCGAAAGACTCTCTATGGCCATCTGGAATGAAAATTGGATCGTACCCAAACCCCTCTTTACCAGATGCTACAGATGCAATTAAGCCATGAGAAATGCCTTCATGATAGGATTCATTACCTCGCGCATCTAATAAACATAAGACGCAACGAAAACGAGCCTTACGATCTTTCCCGGTCCATTCTGTAAGCTCACCCAGTAATTTTTCTACGTTTTTGCTATCGGTGGCACTCTGACCAGCATAACGCGCAGAATAAATACCTGGGGCACCCTCGAGCGCATCGACTTCAAGACCCGAATCATCCGAAATGATCCAAGCGTTCTTTGGTGCTAAAGCTCGCAGTGCGATCGCCTTTATGCGTGCGTTAGCCGCAAAGCTATCTCCATTCTCCACTACCCGCGGCATACCGCCACAGACCTCAGCCGAAGAAAGTTCGAAGTCAGAACCAATAAAAAGCTCTTTAAATTCTTCTATCTTGTGAGCGTTATTAGTCGCTGCAATGATTTGATTCATTCTATAAATCCTCTAGTCAATAGATCTTCGCCTAATCTGACAAATTGTGGCTCTTTAAAGGCAATTACCTCATCCATTGACTTAGAGTTACGAAGCGAGCCAAGCCCAGGGGATCCTGTATCAGACATCAACTTAGGTGCTTGATAAACAAAAAGGTAATCCACCAAATAATCTTCTATCACTGCAGTGGCTAGTTTGGGTCCAGCCTCGACGTAGACACCGTATATTCCCTCTTTTATACAACGCTGGCGGAAGGCCTTCCAATCCAAGTGTCCCCTACTCTCAGGAAGTGGCCAAAGACATACATCGGTCTTTTTACTCGATCCATTCGCTGATGCTTCGGAGCACAAAATGATTGTCTTATCTGCATAATGATCTGAGTAGAGTTGCGGGCACTTGTCAGCATCCAATGTTTTTAATTCTCGGTCAAAAACAAAGCGTATTGGACACCAAACTTCCCCACCGATGCGAGAAGTTAAAGTAGGATCATCCTGTAAAACTGTATTCGCACCCACTGCTATAGCAGGAAAATAGCGGCGCCAAAGCATCACATCCGCACGCGATGACTTACTCGTGACCCAACGGGATTGACCTGAAGCAGCCCCAAATTTCCCATCCAAGGTAAGTGCTAACTTAGCACTTAATAATGGCGTGCCACAGGTTATCCAGTGGTTAAAAATCAAATTTAGATCCGTACACAAATCTGCTAATACTCCAGAACGGACTTGAACGCCCGCCTCACGGAGCCGGTCTAGGCCACGTCCCGCATGCCTATGGTTGGGGTCTTCTGCGCCAACGACCACATGTGATATGCCCGCAGTAATTATTGCTTCGGTACAAGCACCTGTGTGCCCGCAGGTCGAACAAGGTTCTAAAGTAACATAAAGAACGGCATCTTCGCTTGGTTTACGTCCAAGAATATCAAGCGCAGCGATCTCAGCATGAACAGTACCTGCCTTACGATGCCACCCTTCCGCCACAATCTCACCATCTTCTACAATAACAGCGCCAACCATTGGGTTTGGATGCGTATGTCCCCAAGCGCGGCGTGCTAATTCTAAGGCTCGCCCCATAAAATGTTCATCCTTTGCGTGCGAAATACTCATGCTTTAACTATTGGATTATGCACCTTTTCATGGGCAACTGTAGTGGTAGGGCCATGACCAGGGTAAATTGTGGTGTCTTCAGGCAAAGAGTAAACCTGTGTCCTAATCGACTTCTGCAAAACAGAAAAGTCTCCGCCAGGTAAATCGTAACGCCCCACACTCCCCGCGAAAATGACATCACCAACAATGGCAAAGGCTTCTTTTTTCAAATAAATTAGCACATTGCCTGGGCAATGCCCCGGCACATGACGTATCTCCATCGTCGCACCTAGTAGCTTGAGTGTATCACCGCCCTTAATCCAGTGCAGAATAGGCACTGGATTGAGCTCCAGACCCGGCAAGGCATAGCTCGCCATTTTAGAAGGACTAGCAAACATTTCCTTGTCACCGACATGCCCATAAGTACTAATACCTGCGCTCGCGAACTTATGTCCGTCGACGATATGGTCCCAATGTCCATGTGTGAGTATTAGGGCTATAATTTGACAGTCATATTTCTTAGATAACTGTACTGCCCAATCATATGCCTCGGCCGGCGCGTCAACTACGACAAATTGCCCCAGTGCGGGTTCAACCAATGCGAAAGCATTAGTTCCAATAGGAGGGAATTCTTGAAATTCAATTAACATAGAGCTTGTAAGATACAGGTGCTTTAGGGGCTTTCAATGAGTAAACTCGCACTAAGCTCTTTCTGGCAATAATTAAACAAAGAGAATATCCACGAATCATTGACAGGCAACGCGGAGAGTGCAAAACAATCCATGAGTAGTCGCGTCGTCGGCAAACATATTACTTAAATAGACAATCAATCGCTTTAACTATGACCACTATAATCACTGACATCCGTGCCCGCGAAATAATAGACTCCCGAGGCAATCCAACTGTAGAAGTCGACGTCGAACTCGATTCAGGTATAATAGGCCGCGCTGCGGTTCCTTCTGGAGCCAGTACCGGTGAGCATGAAGCGGTAGAACTCCGCGATGAAGATAAGAACCGATATCTCGGTAAAGGTGTAATTAAAGCAGTCAATAACGTAGACAATTTAATAGCTCCCGAGCTCATTGGCCTGGACGCTTGCGACCAGATCACAATCGACAAGAGAATGCTAGCATTAGATAATACACCAAATAAAAGTAAATTGGGAGCTAACGCCATGCTTGGAGTATCGTTAGCCGTCGCGCATGCTGCAGCTGATGCACTCGGCCTACCACTTTACAAGTATATCGGTGGCCCTAATGCCAAAGTACTACCAGTACCCATGATGAATGTCATCAACGGCGGCTCTCATTCCGATGCACCAATTGCGTTCCAAGAATTCATGATCCGCCCTGTAGGTGCTACTACTTTTAGCGAGGCAATCCGTATGGGCGCCGAATGCTTCCACAGCCTCAAAAAGGTTCTACATCAGCGCGGTCTTAGTACTGCAGTCGGCGACGAAGGTGGTTTTGCTCCTAAGTTTGAGGGCACAGAAGACGCCCTAGACTCACTAAATAAAGCAGTCGAAGCAGCTGGCTATAAAGTGGGAAGTGATATCACCTTTGCTTTGGATTGTGCTTCCTCAGAGTTTTTCGAAGATGGAATCTACGATTACTCAAAGTTCGAAGGCAATAGCGGAGTCAAACGCAACTCTGCGGAGCAAGCCGCTTACCTTGCAGAGTTGACTGAAAAATATCCAATCGACTCGATCGAAGATGGGTGCGACGAAAATGACTGGGATGGCTGGAAGGCTCTCACAGACGCAATTGGACAGAAAGTCCAATTAGTCGGAGATGACTTGTTTGTCACCAATGTCAAATTCCTACAGAAGGGCATCGAACTTGGTGTAGCTAATTCCATCCTAGTAAAAGTGAACCAAATAGGAACTTTGACTGAGACTCTAGAAGCTATCGAACTTGGTAAGGTAAATGGATACAATTCAGTAATTTCTCACCGCTCTGGCGAGACGGAAGATGTAACTATTGCTGACATTGCTGTAGCGACCAACGCCGGCCAAATAAAAACTGGTTCTATGAGCCGCTCAGATCGTATAGCAAAATACAATCAACTCTTACGCATCGAAGAAGAATTAGGAGAAAATGCGATCTACGCTGGTACTGTAAAATAGTTTATAAATAACGAGTTACTAAAAGCCCGATGGTATTTATATCGGGCTTTTTTGGGCTACGTTCAGAAAGTAAGCTTATCGAATCGCTAGCCATACCCTAAGAAGGTAACCAAAGTTTAACCGCTTGGTATAGGGCTTTACAGAATTGAAGGATTTACGCTTAATATAACAAAAATTCTTTAATCTAAACATATCTACAAAGAGCTGCGTACAATTGTAATGAAATATAGAATAGAAAAAGACACGATGGGAGAGGTTAAGGTCCCAGCCGATAAACTTTGGGGGGCACAAACAGAGAGATCTCGCAATAATTTTAAGATAGGTCCATCCAGTTCCATGCCGTTAGAAATAGTCTATGGCTTTGCTTATCTGAAAAAAGCAGCCGCTTACGCAAATCACGATTTAGGCGTATTAGAGCTAAGAAAGCGCGATCTTATTGCAGAGGCGTGTGAAGAAATATTAGAAGGAAAGCACGATCAGCAATTCCCACTTGTTATATGGCAAACAGGCTCTGGCACGCAGAGCAATATGAATGTAAATGAAGTGGTTGCGAACCGGGCCCAACAATTGGCAGGCAGAAGTATAGAAAGTGGCGATAAAATAATTCAAGCCAATGACGATGTTAATAAATCGCAGTCGTCCAACGATACATTCCCTACGGGGATGCATATTGCGGGTTATAAAAAAATCACAGATGTCACTCTCCCTGGCGTTGAAAAACTATTAGGTACATTAAAAAAGAAAGCTGCAGCTTTTGGAGGTGTTGTAAAAATAGGTCGCACCCACCTTATGGACGCAACGCCACTGACATTAGGTCAAGAATTCTCAGGCTATGTTTCTCAATTAGAATATGGAATTAAGGCCTTACACAATACGTTAGAACACCTCAGCGAATTAGCATTAGGAGGAACAGCTGTAGGCACAGGCCTTAACGCGCCTGAAGGATATGATGTCTTAGTCGCCAAATACATCGCTCAATTCACAGGGCTGCCTTTTATAACAGCTAAAAATAAATTTGAGGCTTTGGCTGCTCATGATGCAATTGTAGAAACTCATGGCGCTCTTAAACAATTGGCTGTGGCACTAAATAAAATAGCCAATGATATTCGAATGATGGCCTCTGGGCCAAGATCAGGTATTGGTGAAATCACCATAACTGCAAATGAGCCTGGAAGCTCTATAATGCCAGGAAAGGTAAATCCTACTCAATGTGAAGCCCTTACGATGGTGTGTGCTCAAGTTGTTGGAAATGATGTAGCCATCTCATTAGGAGGCACACAGGGACATTATGAATTAAATGTGTTTAAGCCTGTAATGGCGGCAAATCTTTTGCAATCTGCGCAACTCATCGGAGACGCTTGCGCTAGCTTTGAAATGCACTGCGCTCGTGGAATTGAGCCTAATAAAAAAATCATCAAAGAATTGCTTAATAATTCCTTAATGCTGGTAACTGCCCTAAATACAAAAATTGGATACTATAAAGCTGCTGAAATTGCAAATGCCGCTCATAAAAATGGTACAACACTGCGCGAAGAAGCGATCAAATTAATGTATGTTACGGCAGAGGAATACGACGCATGGGTAAGGCCCGAAGACATGACTGGAAGCCTCCGCTAAAATAACTTAAAAAAATGCACTATTAGGAATCAAAATTTCAATCCAAGAATCATTGATAATTTTAGTACAAAATAGGCTAGGTGATCCAAATTTAATCTTGGCTACTTACATACATCCCAACTTAAAGTGATTCCGAGTTTGCTAGATCCCTTTGAGAAGTAATTCAGGAGCGAGCTGCAGAATATTTTTGCGAATTATTTCGCCTTCCTGTCCACTTTGGAGGTCACGGACTTTGACAACACCACGCTCTATTTCCTCGCTTCCATAAATAAGAGCAAAGCGGGCACCAGATTGGTTAGCATCTTTAAATTGCTTTCCAAATCCTTGGTCCTTAAGAGGGTATTCGACTTGGAATCCCAGCGAGCGCAATTGAGTTACATCAGATAATGCCACATTACGCTCAGCGGTACCGCCTGTAATGGCAATAAAATCAGGGCGATTTATTTGTTTCGGAATAAGCGATTTTGTTTTAAGCAAATTTGCCACAGTCACATCTCCCATAGCAAAACCGACGGCCGGCATATCAGGTCCACCCAATTTCTTAACAAGTGAATCGTAGCGACCACCTCCAGCAAGAGCACGGTCCTCACCGTTCACCTCAAAAGCTTCAAAAACAAAGCCTGTATAGTAAGCTAATCCACGAACTATCCCAAGGTCTATTTGTATAAATTCACCAGCTCCAGCTGACTCGATTAGGCGTAATAATTGCTTCCAATCATCTACCCGCACTTTGGCTTTTTCTTCGAGCCCTTCTTCAAGAGGAAGGTTTAATATATAGTTACTTAGCGTATCAAAATCCCTAATATTAATAACATCCTCAATACGACCTAAAAAATTTTCTGCCGAATCACCCATAACACAGGCGAGTTTATCAACGGTTTTTTTGCGTTCTGTTCGATCGAGCTTGTCGATAATAGCAAGCACACTGGCACTGCTTGATTCGTCGAGTCCTTCGGCAGCTAGTATGAGCAGCCAAAGGTCACGATCACTTAGTCGCAGCATAAAATCACTTGAATCCAACCCTAAGGATAGAAGCAACTGTGTGAGCATAGAAATAAGTTCGGCATCCGCGGCAGGACCCGACTCACCAAATATATCGGCATTAAGCTGATAAAAAGCACGCAGGCGACCTTTTTGGGGGCGCTCATAGCGGTAGTTCTCCCCGATGTTAAACCATTTAATTGGCCGCTTCAGGCTATTTCCTTTGGCACCAACAAGGCGTGCAAGTGAGGGGGTCATCTCGGGGCGAAGAGCTACCGTACGCCCTCCACGGTCTTCAAAATTAAAGAGCTGACCTACGATTTCTTTGCCCGACTTTTCTATATAAAGCTCTAGTGGTTCTAGTACAGGTGCATCATATTCCAAGAAATTAAATGCCTGAGCAACTTTACGCCAGTGATCAAAAATATGGTTTCTCTGGGCACAAGTCTCGGGATAAAAATCCCTAAAACCAGGTAAGCTTTCAAATTGCACCGTAAACCCTTCTTACTGCAGTAGCATGAGTATTAAGTTCCAATTGGAACAGAAAAATTCTAAGCATCCCCTTCAAGCGCATCGATATCGATATTCTGCAACTGCGCCTTCAGTTCCTTACCCGCTTTAAATTTTATCACTGCCCTCTTAGGAATAACTACGTCCGTCTCAGGCTTATTAGGATTACGTCCGATACGAGACTTACGAACCTGCACCTCGAAGACGCCAAAATTACGTAGTTCGACATTACGGCCTTCTCTCAGGGCGCTAGCTATAGCCTCGAGGGTTAGCTGGACTGTCTCACGTACCTCTTTTTGGGCAAAGTTTGTTTTATCATAGATATCTAAAACGATATCGCGTTTTGTAAGATTATTGGACATTCGAATGTTTGCCTCTTGGGCTTGCAGAATTGGTAATTAACAGATAAAGAAAATTATGATATTTCGGATCGTGAAAAAACTGTCAAACTAGAAAATATGAGTCAAAAAGAACCCCCTAACCCTTTCGAAGAAATTCAGAAGCAATTAAAAGAGTTATTCAAAGACTCTAATGTCAGCATTTCCGCTCGCGAAATTCCAGATGATTCGGCCACATCGGAAAACTCATCAAGTGGCACTACAGATTCGTCTTCGACAAAAAATGAGAGTGCTGAAACCCTCGAAAAGATACGTAATTTTCATCTTAAACCGAAAGAAATACGCGATTACTTAGACCGATTTGTGATCAGGCAAAACGATGCTAAAAAAGTGCTCTCTGTAGCAATCTGCGATCATTACAACCATGTGCGCCAATCTCTATCAGGCAAGCGCACAGAGGCTGTACAGTACAGCAAGCAGAATTTACTGCTACTCGGACCCACTGGAGTTGGGAAAACATATTTAATGAAAAACATAGCACGTCTGATTGGAGTACCCTTCGTTAAAGCGGACGCCACAAAGTTTTCTGAAACAGGATACGTAGGATCAGATGTTGAGGATTTAGTTCGTGATTTAGTAAAAGCAGCAGGTGGTGATATAGACTTAGCGGAAAACGGTATTATTTTTGTGGACGAAATCGATAAGATCGCCAGTGAAGCAGGTATCGGTGGGCGCGATGTTTCTGGACGTGGAGTGCAAATAAATTTGCTCAAGCTAATGGAAGAGACTGAGGTCAACCTCTATAGCCCGAGCGATATGATGTCTCAAATGCAAGCTGTCATGGAAATGCAACGTGGAGGAAAGCCTAAGCCCAAATCCATAAATACGAAAAATATACTTTTTATCGTAAGCGGTGCCTTCGACAAGCTAGCAGAATCTATTAAAAAAAATCGCGCTAATAGCGAAATGGGGTTTGGTGCGGCTCAAAGCGACGACCAGGAAGATCTCTCTAGCTATTTACAATATGCGCAAACGAGTGACTTTATTAAATACGGGTTTGAGCCAGAGTTTATCGGACGCGTACCAGTCAGATGTGCATGTACCGCCCTGTCAGCCGCAGACTTGGCGCATATTTTAACAACCTCCGAAGGAAGTGTTTTGCACCAATACCGAGACGACTTTCGCGGGTATGGTATTAATTTTGATATAACTAAAGAATCAATAATGGCCATCGCAGAATATGCCAGCAAGGAAGGTACGGGAGCTCGAGGGATCATGACAGTTATGGAGCGTTTATTTAGAGACTATAAGTTCGAACTTCCCTCGACTGCCATCAAGCACTTCGAAGTTACAAAAGATATGATAAGTGATCCTAGTAAATGCCTCGCAGAACTTAAAAAGGCCAATGCTCATTTACAAAGAGCCGTATGGGAGGATGACGTTAAACGATATGCTATGGCTTTTGAGAAAGCGAACGGCTTCACTCTTGAGTTTAAACCATTTGCTGTAGATGCATTAGTCGACGAAGCTAACGATCGTGATCTCACAATCCAGTCTCTGTGCGAAGATAAATTTAGAGACTTTAAGTACGGATTAAATATCATTCATCGCAACACGGGACAGACAGTCTTTAAAATCGGTAAGCTCGCTATAGAGGATGCTGATAAAGAACTTTCTAAATGGGTCGTGCGCAGCATTGAACAGGTCAAAGATAGATAATATGTGGGCTTGAATAAGCTAGCGCAATTACGCCAGCATAACCATACATAGGCTAAATCAATTCAAGCTAATAAAAGACTTACTCAGATAACTATTCGAAAATACTAATGCCAGAGGGAAAAAAAGTCAGTCAGATGTTTGCTGATATATCAAGTCGTTATGACGCAGCTAACCACCTCCTAAGTGGAGGAATTGATTTCTACTGGAGGCGTGTGCTGACTCGTCTAGTTAGAGAGTATGCCCCGAAAGATATAGCCGACCTCGCAACGGGGAGCGGAGACGTTGCTTTTAAACTACGAGAGACATTAGGTACAGGCGTGCAAATAGTTGGCTTGGACTTCTGCGAGCCTATGCTGCAGAAAGCGCGAACCAAGCGGGCAGCGAAACCCATATACAAGGACATTGAGTTCACATTCGGTGACTGTATGGAGCTTCCCTTGCCCAGCGATTCTGTAGATGCTGTCACGATTGCCTTTGGGTTACGTAATTTCGAAGACAGACAACGGGGCTTGATGGAGATTTTGCGTGTCTTGCGCCCAGGAGGCAGGTTATTTATATTAGAATTCTCGCAACCAGACAAATGGGTACGACCCATTTACTACTTCTATCTCAAATTTATTCTACCCCGTGTCGCAGCACTTGCCACTGGGGATAAAAGTGCCTACGACTATCTTGCAGGTACTATCGAAAGTTTTCCAACAAAAGAAGCACTGAAACAACAACTTAGACGTGCCGGCTACAATGCGATCAAAGCAAATGGTCTGACTTTTTCTATTGTTGCAATTCACAACGCCGAAAAAGCGAATTAAAACACTATTATTTATTGTGTATGTATATATAGGCAAGATTCTTGCATACTCTAATGTCTAACTGAATTCCAAAACCATAAATAAAATGGACTTTACTACTCAGCTCGGACTCGATCCCAAAACTGCATCTTATGCCCATAAAGAGGCATCACTTATTGAATATGTAAATTTGAAGCTAACATCAATTGGCCAACCGACGTTCGAGTCCGTAGAAGACTCTCACTTTTCCAGCTTGAGTAAATCCCTATTAGCTAGCTACCAGGAAAAATCCCGCTTATTAGCTGACTACCTTCCTCCCTGCGATCGCCGAGTACAGAGTTTCATAACAGAATATTTCAGAGACTTAGACTCTAGTG